>JACPWH010000196.1 GCA_016197185.1 Ignavibacteriota bacterium | reverse complement strand
ATTCTTTCGCTGTCAGAGAATATGAAAAGAGCGATTAATAAAGTAAATATGTATTATGTAAATTGATGTAAATATGTATTATATACCATGGTTTATAAATACACTTAATCCCATTTTTCTTACTATCCTTTATCGATTTGACAATTGAACTGTCTATGTGTCCGGTCAAAAGTATAGTTTTTACATTTTTCACTTTTTTTCTAACTTCTTCCAAAAGCTCATCACCCTTCATACCCGGCATCAGCCAATCGGAAATTACAACGTAGATTATTTCATCAGCTTCTACTCTCAAATCGTCAACTATTTGAAGGGCTTCTTCTGCAGATTCGGCGAATTCATAATTAAACTCATTACCAAAATTTCTTATCAATTGTGAATTGAGACTATCAAGAACAATTTTCTCATCATCAACGCAAATAATGTTCAGAATTCTTTTCATTGTAGTTTTACCGGCAGTTTTACATAAAAAGTTGTACCTGTTCCAACAGTTGATTCAAAATAAATCTTAGCAGAATGGTCGTCTAAAATACGTTTAATTATATCAAGCCCCAAACCACTCCCTTCACCTGATACCTTCGTTGTAAAGAACGGGTCAAATATTTTTTGTTGAATCTCTTTTGGTATCCCTTTACCGGTATCTTGAATACTCACGGATATAAAATCAGCTTCCTTTTTAAGTCCTATTGTAAGAATGCCTTTATTATCCATTGCCTGAACTGCATTTACAATCAGATTTGTCCACACCTGGTTTAGTTGGTCGGGATGTGCAAAAACTCGAGGTACTTCCTCGTAATTCTTGATGACTTCAATTCCTTGTTTTAGGCGGTTATTATAAATTGTAAGAACTGTTTCAATATTATCACGAATGTCAACCGCCTCAGGTTCAACACTTCCGGATGTATGCAGATATGTTTTCAGTGCTTTCACCAAGCGTGATGCTTTCTCTACTGCAAGTTGAATAGTTTGATTACTACGGTGCTGGTTTAGTATATTGTAGGTAAGCATCATTAATTTTTCAAAATGTTCATTTTTGGATAAGTTCTCCAAAATAGGACTTATTTCAAAAATTCCTACTTGCACCAATCTATCCGAAATAAATCTGGAGTTTTCAATTCCAAGCTCATCCAGTTTTTCACTAAGATTTTTCCGTAATATTCTTTCTTCCTTTGTAGATAATGATTCAGTACTTGGTGAGCATGTAGCTATAAATTGAACAAACATATCTTTATCTGTAGGATTGAGTGCTGATGTCATCCACAAAAATGTTTTAAGGACGTCAGCAAATGCATGAGATGATTCTTCGGCGGAAGATTTGATTGCACCCAACGGTGTGTTCACTTCGTGGGCTACACCGGCGGATACCTGACCGAGTGCAGCAAGTTTTTCTGCATTTACCAGTTTAATATACGTCTGTTTCAACTTTTCCATATTATTGGTGTTCATTGTAGTGAAATACAGCACCAATAAAAAGACGATGATAGAAACACACAAAATATTAACAACAAGGAAAACCAATGAAATGCTTTCCGGCACATTCATATTAAAGAATTTCAGAAAATACGAATCGAACAGAAGTGAGAAAAGCACCAAAACAACAAAAGCAATTAACCAAAGAACTGAAGTTTTTGCTTTTTGATAGGAGACAGACGAAGTAAGGGCAAGTATTGACCATAACATTACTCCGCCGGAAACAATAAATCCACCTAAAAACCATTGGAGCAAGAATGGAAGCAGCAGACTTATTGTAGTTTGTACGTTTCTACAAACTACAAAATTCTTTTTACGATTGAAGAAATAGAAATTAAAAACAGTAATGACTGTATATCCGAAAGGGATAATTGATTGAATCGGGTAATTGAATGCGAGCAACATAATTCCCCATAGTAGTCCACCGCAACTCATAGCCAATCCCTGATAAACCAGAAATTGTTTTTTTAATATTGTATTATCGTCATCATTTGGAAAAATACCAATCCTTGAAATTCGAGCTATGAGTTCTTTCATTTCTTAGAACATTACTGGCAGAAAGGTTCTTTTGTATATCCATATTAATCACCTATATAGATATTTACAATTTATAAAAAAATTCACATTACAATATCATACATTTTTTTGAAGATATAATGCTATTCAAAATTTCAAACCCTCACTCCACCTCTATCCGCTCAACAAGCGTCTGCGAAAGCGTGGTCATCCTCACAAAATAAACACCGGAAGTAAGTTGAACGTGCAAAGGAAGAGTATATTCTCCGATTCCCATCATCCCTGAAAAAATCGGTATAGTATTTCCAACCACATTCATAATTGAGATTTCAACATTACCAATGTCAGCAATTCTGAATTTAATATGTGCATCCTCACTGCCTATGCTATTCGGTAGAACTGCAAGTGACGCGGCTTTACCATCAGGATTATACAGACGAGGAGAGCCCTCCTTACAAACAGATAGCAGCACCTTCCCATTTATTGCATCTGCACCCGTTCTACAATCTGTCCATTCAAAATTTTCAACGGCTATCGGTATAGTTTCTGCAGTTCCCGTACCGGCAGTCAATATAAATTTAGCAAGGGTATCATTGCCATTTTGCTGCCCTGAAATATGGATGATTCTGTCTCCGCCGGAAATTATCCCAAATTGTGAGTTATCCGTCGGTAAGAGTGCAGTTTTGTTAAAACGAACATCAAATGTATAGAGTCGTGATGAACTTTTAATTGTATTGGAAGGGAATGAAATAACTACCGGAATCGTTATTGTTTGTCCTGAAACTGCTTCTGCGCTCCCTGCTGCAATCGTTTCATTGCCTCGAGTACATATTCCCTCGCCCTTTATCGGGATAACAACCGGTGCGCCGTATCCGTTAAATTCAATTTGCATTATAGATGTGATAATTCCTTGCGTCTTCGGTGCAAATATAAGCGTTACTGTATGAGGCTGACCTGCGGCTATAGTAATAGTACCACCACCACCAATTATAGATATATCAGAATTGGCATTCTGAAGGCTTGTAGTGAGCGCAAGCGGAACAGATGAAACATTCGTAAGCACAACTTGTATAGTACTGTCTCGGCTGTCTCCTACATATACTTGCCCAAGATCAATACTATCCAACCATTGTGCCAAACGCTGAACACCTTCACCTTTTACTTCTCTGCGGATTACTTGATTTTGAGTAATAATTTCCAAAGTTGTGGAAAATACCCTTTCTGCATCGGGTATAAATGAAATTTCTATATTCTGACTGTTTCCCTGTGGAAGTATTTGTAATACATTTGCATTTTTAATTGTAAATTTCGATGAATCACCACCTGTCAATCGAATTGACTGAATACGAACATCTGCATTCGATTGATTATTCAATAGGTTTAGAATTATCGAATCTTTCTGCTCACCTACATAATGCTTTCGCATATCAATATCAGCTGTTGTAAGTGCTGGTTGAATAATATTCCATGGCAAGGCAGAAGTAGCACTTTGGGTTTCTGACAAATCCCAAATCTTTACAGTGCTGTCCTTGCTTGCCGTAGCCATCAGCTTACCGTCGAATGAATAGCAAACGGAAACAATCTCCATTGTATGCCCGCGTAAATACCGTACCGGATTATGGCTCGTAAGGTCCCACACAACACCGTCAGCATAGTTTTCATTTTGTCCGTTCACAAAGCGGGTTTGTGTTCTTCCGCCGCCAAGTGCGTGTTTTCCATCAGGGCTAAGACGTGAGGATGTGAAATTCTTATCTCCGAGTTGGGCAATCAGATTGCTGTTCAGTGCATTCCAGTAGAAAACATTTCCGGCTTTATCATCGGTGAGAGCGCGAGAAGCATCGGAGGAAATATCAACTGTCCAAACCGCTGACTGATGAGGTAATTGTGCAATTTTAGCACGATTATTGAAATTCCAAACAATTGCCATACTATCGTTTGAACCTGCAATAAGTCGTGTTTTGAGTGCGTTGAATCGAGTATCGTTTACAGTTCGCCCATGTTGTAGATTTGGGTAGTTATCAGATGAAAATCCTGATGGAACTTTGTATCTGCAAGTGAAAACTGCATTACTTATCGGTAGAGCAATTGTGTCATTATTTAAAAAAGCTATTCGCCCAAGGACTGGTGTAAAAGCAAAGCCATTATTTCTATTCAGTCCTGTTGTCACGTCCCAGATCGAGCCGTCATTCGCTAAATTAGATACTGAAAAATATTTTCCTGTGGGACTTATTGAAACAAACCGTGCATTTGCACTATTAATCACATACCGCTGAGTACCATTATTACTATTCCACATAACTACTCCGCCATCGCTGGCAGATGTAATCATTTGTGTTCCATCTGCCGTGAATACCAAATCCGTTACGGGACGTTTATGAACAAGTGTTTGAATCGGCTGCCGGTATTGCAGTTGTACCACTCGCATCAAGCAATTATTAGAGGAAAGTGCCGGAATAGCCCACCGATATTGTAATCCTGTTGCCATATCGGTTATCAACGTCCAGCTTATACCGTTATCTGTACTATATTCTAATAAAACTGTGTCCTGAGGCTGTACACCTGCCCACTCGATAGTGGTCGAATCTCCCGTTGCAAGAAGTTCGCTTCCATTTGGTTTTACGATTGCGAGCGTACCGGTAATATCAGGTGATGCACCCACTGTTTGATTCGTCACAACGAGCGTAAGGATAAATAGGAAAAGTGTCAAGGTTTTCATCGTTCGGTTTCCCCTTTGTGATGAAATAATGTAAGAAAGATGAAATCTAAATGTGAATATCACATCAGATTATCGGTCTCAAACAAATGAAATGTATTCGAATTTTTTATCTTTTTTTCTCTGACTATGTATTCCCGTACCGCCGGCTTTAGGAAAACACTCTCCAATGGCAGTTCCGCAAGTACTCGGGCTATAATTGATACTCTTGATTCGTATGGAGCGAGTACATTTACAACAATAATTTTTTGAGAATTAAGAACACAATTCCCACTACGGAACCCACCCTTTTCTTTTCTAATTACATAACCGAATTGTCCTGCGATTTGAGTTAAATCTTCTAAAATTGCCGGTAATTTCATTCTTTCCCCCTTTTAAGTGGTTGCCATATACAATAGAGAAATGCTATCCCATTTGCAAATATTGAAGCAAAACCTAATCCGCTTAGCTTCGGTGTGAATTTTTGCATAAACAATTCAAAGAATTGTTGTGAATCCAATAGCGAGCGAAAATCATAATTTTGCGTAAACAAAAGAAGTTTGATATCCAATTGCATCTGATATAATTCTATTGGCGATGCCAAAAAGAAAAGAACAAACGCCATAAATAACCAGCCGTTTGCTTTTAATTTTTTTCGTATGGCAATTATTAGTATTACTGATGATAGCCATGTAATTGCATAGCAAACAGCTGTATAAAAACCTGCTAATGAAAAGATCCGAATGCTATAGTTTATTTCGCTTGGACTTAGGAAAGGTTTAATTGATAGTGTCCCGGGTATGAAAAGATCATAGCCGATTGCCATTCGCACTACTGAGCCACCGAACCATAGAACGGCACACAATACTACAATTGACATGAGGAATTTCACGCCTGTAGAAAGAGTATTCATAGAATACACGCTAATATTTGAGAATGAAAACATTCGAGGGGATAAGTCAACCCTAATCACTTGTGCTGCAATACAAGAGATTGTTAAGTATGTTGATGTACAAATATAGATATTTCTTTTGATGTTGACAAGTAATCCTGCTGCAATTCTTGTTATTACACCTTATCTCTATAGTTTTTCGTTTAATTGCACTATATTTGTGTATAAGTTTACGTTCTTGTTTCCATAAATCTTCCGAATTATAATGGCTTGGATATATTTATTTGTAGCAGGATTTCTTGAGATTTCTTGGGCTATAGGTCTAAAATACAGCGAAGGTTTCACAAAACCTTTACCGAGTGTCATTACAATTATTTTAATGCTCTTCTCATTTGTTTTTTTGAGCCAGTCATTAAAAACTATTCCCGTAGGCACAGGTTATGCAATATGGACCGGCATTGGTGCTGTCGGTACTGGGATTTTAGGTATTATATTGTTCAACGAGCCTAAGGATTTTGCAAGAATATTATGTCTCCTCCTTATTGTAGCAGGGATAGTCGGTCTTAAAATCTTATCAATTAAATAGAGATTACTATGTTCACTGGATTAGTTGAAGAGTTAGGCGTAATAAATACAATTCATTCTCAAGGAAAGAATCTTCGAATAACTGTTCAAGCAAAAAAAGTAATGGAAGATTTGAAGATTGATGATTCTGTCTCTATTAATGGTGTTTGCCAGACGGTGGTATCACGAACTGTTAGTTCTTTCGTGGTTGTTGCTGTGGAAGAAACGCTTCGTAAAACAACTTTCAATAGTTTAGCTACCGGCAACTTTGTAAATTTAGAACGTGCTATGCGTGTTGGTGACAGATTAGGCGGGCATATAGTTCAAGGGCATGTTGATTGTGTCGGGTATGTTACAGACGTTGAACTTAAAGAAGGAAGCAGAGAATTGTGGATTGAGTTTCCATTAGCTTATTCTCAATATATTGTTCCTGTCGGTTCAATTTGTATAAACGGGGTAAGTCTTACTGTTGCCAATGTTGATTCTAATAAATTTATGGTTGCTATCATTCCCCATACTTTAGAAGTCACTACATTGACTCAACTTAAAAACGGTTCAAAAGTTAATCTTGAGTTTGATATACTCGGTAAATATATCGAGAAAATGTTTCTGAAACATACTATCAAAAATGAAAAAGATTCCATTCTTCAATCCTGGATTTCTCAGCCGGATATATGACTGCCTATAAAGGAATTAAAACTGTTATCGCATAATTGTTCTTGTTTACTCCTTTAAATTCATAATTGCCTACCGAAAAATTTCTTCCAAATACAGCCCTAATTCCGAATGCACTTGCACCAATTTCCGGTCTAAATTGCAAGGTGGCTTTGGTCAAATCTGTATAATACAAAACATTAACACCGAAGGATAGGAACATATTAATAGAATATGCCATTTTTGGTGCTATGATAATTTTATCTTGCTTCGAAATTTCCATTCCTACTGTTAGTCCGCCATAGCCTTTTAACATTTCAGACGAAAACCAATCCGTCCGTTTACCGAAACAGTACCCTATATCATAATATACATATTCTGTTCCGTTGATACCGACAACAATCCCTTCAACAGGTTTATCTTCTTTTCCTTCACATTTCTGTACGGCAATACATAGTATTACTATTAACTGCAAAAGATTTTTCCAAGTTATCATACTTTTTCCTTTATAAGAAAATCCCTCTTTTGGTTTAAACCAAAAGAGGGATTTCTATTTAGCAACTCAACTTAACCCACTATTATTTTGCAATAATGATTTGTTGAATATCCATGTATGGACCTGATTCAATCTTGCAAGTGTATGTACCGGAAGAAAGTTGAAGTCCGTCTGTATCAAATGCTACTGAATAAGCACCGGCTTTTTGCTGTTGGTCAACAAGTGTTGCCACTTTTTGTCCCATTGCATTATAGATAGAAATATTTGTTTGTCCATCTATACCGATTGAATAGTCAAGTGTTCCGTGATTACCTGTTGGTAATGGAGTTACTGTGCTTAAAGAGTATCCAGTTTCGCCAAAACGAACTGTACGGATATCTTTACCGCAATCAAGATTAATCCATAGTTTACCGGGTCTGTTGTTGATTAATGTATAACCGTTTGTTCCGGGAGCCGGTACGCTTGGGTCATCATTAATTTTCATCTGGCAGCTAAGAATAGAGTTTTTCTCAATACCTAAGAATGATGCCATTCTAAAGCGGAAGAGAGAACCTTCACCTACGAGTGGAGTTCCACTCTTGCTTCTCATTCTCACAGTAAGCGTTCCAACATTACCGATTGATTTAGCTTCGGCACTAACAACTTCCCATCCGTTTGTCAAAGTTGTCAATTGAATGTTTTTTATAGGATTATTCTTGTCAAGCAAAGGCTGAACAAGTGAAGGCAAATAACCAACAGAAGCTGTAAAGTCTTTTACAAACGCTCTGTCTAAGTTTTCGCTTTCGTCGTTTGTCAAATTGAAGTCAATGAAGTCAGTCAATTCACCTGCTGTTACTGAATAAGCACTATCCCATGGAGTAGTATTTGGCTTTCCAATTTTAACAAGTGAAATAATTTGGTCAGGAGTTCCTGTAAGAGTAGATGTAAATACGCCATTACCTGTTGTGTATTCGATAGTTGCAATATCATCGATACCGTTTACTATCTGAGGAGCATATTCAACATCTACATTAAGTGTACTACCGATTGTAAGTATATATGGAAATGCAATAGTATTATTGTTTTTGCTAAGGTTTTTCCAGAAAAATGCCCCTGCACCAGTAGGACTACTGATATCTGTGATTGTTACATCAACACTGCCGGTATTTGTAATACCAACTTGCCCCTTCCTTGTAAGCGTAATGAACTGCTTCAGAGCAACATTTGTTGTAGCCAATGAAGCTGTTCCTGTTTCAATTGTACCTGCAACAAGATTACAAGTTGGGTTTTCAGGAGCATCTGTTTCGATATGCAATACTGCATTGAATTTGCGGATTTCAGTATTTGCAACGAAATGAATAGGAATATTCATTGTGTTGTTTCCTGAGTTGAAAGCAACTGTATTTGCATAAGGATTAGAAGCAATAAACGCAGGGTCAATTATGAATTTATCTGCATCAGGACCATCGATATAGATACCTTTGATTTTGTTTGATACAGTCAAATTCATTGTACCGTTGCTTGTAACAACTGCATTCATGTTTGGAGAAACTGCACTTGCTTTGAATGTTTGTCCAAAATCGATAGAAGGTGTTAGATCAACGTGTGGTTGAATACCAATACCATCTAATGTTGATGTAGCTGTTTTCACTTCGCCGTTAAACGTACCTTTCATCTCTAATGTAAGAGTATAGCTACGTTCTGCATCACGTGTACCGTTAATATATTCAGGTTTGAAACTAACATTCATCGTTTTTTCTTCGTTTTTACCAAGACGAGGAAAAACTGTTACTAAATCAACTGTGAAATATTTAGCATCAGGGCCTACGGGAGTAATGGTAACATTTTCAAGATCAGCCGTATTACCTGAATTTCCGTATTTAACTTGTGAAGTATATTCAGTTACACCGGCGAATGCATCAAGAACTCTTCTTTCTTTCCAATCATAACCTGTAATATATGGACCTGCATCAATACCTTGACCTGTCCAATCGGATGTAATTTTAATTTCATCTGTGTTTACAGTAAATGTAGCACGTGTTTTGTCTAATACACCGGTTGTTGAACCTGGATTATAGAACACATTGAATTTTACAGGAGGATCATTTGGTTTAATTACTATAGGGAAGTTAAGACCTTCTGTACGGAGGAACAAATTGTGTGGAGCAGGCCAATCAATTGCAGTAAGTTTCACATCTACCGTACCAACATTTCTGATTTCCACTTCACCTGAACGCTCAGTGTTTACAGGAACTTTACCAAAATTCAAGTCAGAGATATATACTTTTGGTTTCTCTGTACGAACTTTAAGCTCAGTAATCGGTTTTTCATAGCAACCGAGAACTGCAATAACTGTATCAATGATTGTTACAGATTTTTGTTCAAGTGCTGTTGCGCATACTTCTACGTCTTTTGAACTTCCGGGAGGAATGATAATCGGGAATACATTTGATGTTGAAATAACGAACTCTTTTTGATGGAGTTTGATTTTCAATTCATTAACTGTAGCAGCGATTTTGCCGGGGTTACTTAGTGTAATCATACGACAAAGAGTTTCGCCTACACCAAGAGTACCATAATTGATTGAAAGAGGAGTAGCAATAATTTGCTCGGGAGTGTACTCATAAGTTCTTGTGAGGAATCTACCTGAACGGCTCATTGCTTTGATAACTGCAGTTGCAGGTTTTGAAGGGTCAATCACATTGAGTGTAAATGTTGTACTCTTATCACCTGATACAAACTCTTTCGGAGTTGAGAAAGCATAATTATCTGCTTTACCTATCAGGCGTACATAAAGTAAACCTGCGCATTCGCTTGTTTCAGGACCAACCTTTGCAATACCTTTGATATTACCGCATTGTGGGTCGCCCACAAGTTTAATTTCATCATCGCATTTGATTGCGAAGTTTGCTCCTACAGGATAACCGTAAGCATAGTTATGAGGAGTAGGATATTCAGTTGTTTCCCAGTTTCCATAAGCATAAGCGGCAAATTTCGCACCGTCTGTACCTTCGATTACATAATCACCGGCACTGATTGGCTTTGCAGCATAGCTGTAGTCTGTACCTTGATATTTTTGGATTTTCGAACCGAAGAATTGTGAGAATGTTTTTCCGTTAATTCTGATTTTTTCTACATCATCTGTACGGAATGTTACATTTACATAATTGTTGTTCAATTTAGGAGCAAGGAATGTTGCATAGCTTGGCCATGCGTTTAATGGAGTAACATTAATCATTTCACCTAAACCACCGGAAACGTGTCCGAGCGGGCTTGCATCTTTTTTCTCATAAGCATGCATGAGCCATGCTTTCAAATATTGACCTACAACAACCGGCTTGTTAGATGAATAGTATGTAGGATCTGTCATATTGGTAAATTCCCAGAACTCACCCGGATGAAGAGGAACGCTTTTTTGTATCAAACCACCACCATTTTGGCGCATTATTGAAATGATTGTATTATCTTCAACAGCAACAAGACGAATCATGTCACCATTATCATCCGGCCATTTGTTAAGAGTTCTTCCTTCTACAATACGTGGAACTGTCATAAATTCTGTTCCTGCAATTTCCATTGGAAGAATCATTTCGATCTCCATGTTACGAATCATGTCTGTACGTAAAGCATAGAAAGAACCTTCATAACGTGGCATAGCACCTTTTGTATGACCTGTAATAACGCCGATAGGTTTTGAACCTGTTATGATAGTTCCTGTAAGATCGGCTTGCGGGTTTTGATTGTATTTATCGTCCATTTTAAGTTGAATAAGGTATGTTTCTCCTTCATTCAATGTTACAGATCCTTCGCCTGATTCAACTGTTGATTTAACTGCTTTTGGCAAAGTCCAGCGAACTACAGTTTGATCTTTAGTTCCTACTATTAAAATTTGTCCCGGTCTGTTATCACCTTGGTTATCTTGATAAAGACTGAGTGCAGCATATTTCTTTCCTAACATTTCAACAGGCAGTGCTTTATAGATAGCACCGGATGAACGCCAGTTTGAAGAAACGATAACAGAAATTGGGTCATTCCCCACCAAACGAATACCATAAGGATTCGCTATTCCAACTCTGCTGTTCATTAAAGCATCAGGTAATGGTATGATGGTATGCTTGCCAGGATTTACTGCATAAGAAATATTGATACCCAATGATTTGTTTTCCAACATAACCATTGTGGGTACCTTCGATGAAACCCATGCCTCATTAGGTACCATACCGGGAGGTACATTATCGGAAGGATCTCTCCAGCAGTTCGGAAGACCAATATAGTATTCTGAACCCTCATTAATTTCTCCCTGACCGTTTACGTCGGTAAACCGAGTATCTTGCGCAGATAGAGAAGAAACCGAAATCAGCATCATCATAGCAACTGCCAGCCATCCGAAATGCCGTTGAACTATGGTTGAAGTAAAGAAGCGCCTCATAGTTGGGGACTCCATAAAAATTAAAAAATATATTAAATAAAACGATTTAACAATCTTTCCATAAGCGCAGGTTATATGCGCACACCCAATAGACACGTAATTAACAATTACGTTACACTACCGAACCAAAAGATATTTTTTTGTTTCGGTTTTTTGCTTCAGAATACCATCGGCTTTGAAATCCTGTTTTATCTTTTTTTAACATATTTTAAAGCCATTTCCAAAGCATTTTATGCCATTTTCAACTTTGAGATGCAATACTACGAAATATATCACAAACACGCAAACAAAATTTCCTCACTTAAAAAAAATATTTTGAACTAAACTTTTTGCCCTTTTTTGGTTTGAATTTCCATGCAATTTCTCTTTAAAAAAAGACATTTAGTTTGATACTTTATGTACTTAATGAGGAAAGTCATTTTTCGTATTTTTTTATGCTTTAACCCTATCTCGCATAATAATTTTCATTAATTTTTACTTTATGAGCCGTTAAATCAATAGTACCTGAACTGTATTTTTCAATATATCGGGAACAACGAGCAAAAACTTGAAGAATAGTGCTGCTGCCGATGCAATCCTGTTCTTATATTTCAATCCTACCATTATATACTTTGCATTGTGTATTTTTGTTCCTATTTCAATTCAATCTCATTTATTACTATATTAGACATCTACGCTCAAAGTGCCGATTGTATATTACTAACCATTTCAAAATTGTACGTTACTAACCATTTCAACTCTATGAACCTTACATTAAGTACCAAAATTATTCACATTTATAATGATCGGCTTCCCATTCTGAAAGTGATATTTTATATACTGTATGTTTGCAAAGCCAACTACCCTCACTGAGTGAGGGGTGATTGAATTCTCCGATATGTTTCATGCCTGTTTTTTTCATAACATTGATTGAGGGCACATTTGGTATTGCAGTAAAAGAATATATGCTGTCAAAATTCAACACATTAAATCCATAGTCTAAACATGCCTTTGCACCTTCGGTTGCTAATCCCTTTCCCCAATGTTCGGATCTAAGTCTCCAGCCAATTTCAACACACGGTGTAAAAAAACTTTCAAAACGCGGATGCGAAAACCCTATGAATCCGATAAACTCACCTGTGCTTTTTTCATCAACGGCAAACAAACCATAATTATACTCCTCAAAATGCAATTTGATTCTTTCCATAAATTGAAGTGTTTGATCACTGCTCATCAATCCGGGAAAATATTTCATTACCTTCGGGTCAGAATTCATTTGTACAAACGGCGCAATGTCCGATTTTTCCCAATTTCTGAGGATTAAGCGTTCGGTAGAAATAATTACATTTGAGTTCATAACTTTATTAGAGTTTCTGTTAGGTTAAATATAGTTATAGCCCGTTTGCATTACTTTTGCACTACGGGCTATAATTGAAAATTTATTCTACAACTATTTTCCGTCTAAAATTATAGGAGGATTTGCTTTTCCGCTACCCATGATTATAATCTTTGAATTTGGAGAATTTACAAGTTCCTTCTGAACTTTTATCATTTCGTATTGAAGAACCTTTTCATTCAAACCTTCACTTAGAATTTTCTGAGCATCTGCCGTACCCTGAGCTTCCACACGTTTTAGATCCGCTTCGCGTCGTCCTTTGTCCAAAACATATTCCATACGTTGTGCATCTTGTTCTGCATTTATTTTCCGCTCGATACTTTCTTTCACAGAAGCCGGGAGAGTAATATTACGAATCAGCAATTGATCCAAGATAAATCCCTTCTTAGTAAAATCAACCTCAACTAACGAACGGATAGCATTTTCAAATTCTTTTCTTCGGAAAGAATATAAGTCTGTCGCCACATATCCCGTTGCCCCCTCACGAATTCTTGTTCGAGCTACTCCGCGAATATATCTGTTTTCATAGTCGAGATTTAGATCTCTATAGATACTTGGTCCGAACTTTGGGTCGATACGATAGAGAACAGTCAGGTCAATCGCCACTTCCAAACCGTCTTTACTCAAAACACGAATACCGTCATCACCTGCCTGCTGACCTTCATCGTGAATAGAACTCATTGTGTAATTCTGAGTACGGACTTCAATTTCCTTTACAGTCATAAGGGGATTTACAAAGTTCAAGCCCTCATTGAGAACCGCTTCTTCAACTTTTCCGAATAAAACTTGAACCCCTATATGCCCCGCAGGAATCTGGCGAATTGTAGCAGTTAATCCGCCGATAACCATCACTGCCAAACCTCCTAAACGCAATATATTACGGAAGCGTGAAAGTCCTCCAGTATTTGGTTTTGCAGCATTGCCTATGATGAATAAGACTATACCAAGGATAAATAAGAACATGAATACCTCACTTGAAAATAAAAAAAACAGAATGTTCAATCTAACTAACGATTTCCTAATGATTAAATTATCAGATTTTAAGGCAGTAACCAAGATAAATTATGAGAATTGGCAATTCATTGTTTCATTTATATGTTTTTATCTTTACCCTCGATAAAAACATATAAAATACAGGTAAAAGAAAAGGGCAGATAGCCTATATCTGCCCTTTGAAAAATAACTGTAAATTTTACACTATCTTATGCTATCGAATGATTGTTCCCAGCCGCGACCAACGAATAGTACTCAATTTCTTAAAGAAATCCCCGACTCCAAGACCCGTATCCCACGACCAATACACTACCATAGGTGTTCCAATGATATTTTCAGTCGGGACAAACCCCCAATAACGGCTGTCCAAACTATTATTACGGTTATCCCCCATTCCGAAGCAATAATCACGTTCTACAATATAGCTTGTTACAGGTTTACCGTCAACTATCACTTGCGAGCCTTCTACTCCAACAGAATGCCCTTCACGGCGAATAAACATATCCCATTCAAGCCTGTTTTCGGGTGTTAATTTTACAACATCACCTTTTTTAGGAATACGGATAGGTCCATAATTATCCCGTGTAAATCCTTTCCCTACAGGAAACGTCTGATACTGATCCCCTGGATTCATTGGGAAATTCTCAAATTTCCCATTTGGAGGAAGAGTAAACTCTTTTCCGTTAACAAACACTTTAGTGTTAATTACATTCAGAGTATCACCGGCTACAGCCACGCATCGTTTGAGATAATATTGAAATTCAGAAGACTCCACTTCATCTCTCATACCCGGGAAAATAAAAACGATGACATCACCTTGTTTTGGCGAACGCCATCCGGGTAAACGCAAGAAAGGAAGCGGCTGATTAATAAACGGAATAACCTGTGGTGTGGAAGGAGCAAAGATTAAACGGTTAACAAATACAAAATCACCGGTCATAACGGTATTTTCCATTGAGCCAGTCGGCACCACAAATGATGCGACAAGCAAACCGTTAATAACCATAACGGCTAAGATTGCCCCTATGATTGTTTTTGCCCATGATATTATATGTTCTTTGGGTGTTTCGGGTTGTTTCTTCGGCATAATTAGATGTTAAATAGGATAATTAGATACAAAATTAACTTGGAAGATTATCATTTAATGTTCAATACTCAAAACAGCAAGAAACGCTTCTTGTGGGATTTCCACCCGTCCTACTTGCTTCATACGCTTCTTACCTTCTTTTTGTTTCTCTAATAATTTTCTTTTACGGGAAATATCACCGCCGTAGCATTTTGCAAGCACGTTTTTACGCATTGCACTGATGGTATCGCGGGAAACAATCTTCGCACCGATGGTAGCTTGGATTATCACCTCAAACATCTGGCGAGGGATAAGCTCTTTTAGTTTCGAGCATAATTTTTTACCCCATTCATGTGCTTTCGCCCGATGGATAATTGAACTGAGTGCATCTACAGGTTCTCCGTTAAGCATAATATCCAATTTTACCAAGTCTCCGGCACGGTAGTCTGCATAATCATAATCAAGTGAAGCATAGCCGCGAGTGGAAGATTTGAGCTTATCATAGAAGTCAAAGATAACTTCACCCAATGGCAATTCAAAACTAATATCCACGCGGGTAGGAGAAAGATAAATCGTATTCAAAAATACTCCACGGCGGTCAAGGCAGAGTTTCATAATTGCACCGATATATTCTGTCGGAGTGATTATCTGCGCTTTAATAAACGGCTCGCGGATTTCAGCGATATTTCCCGGTGGTGGCATTTGTGCCGGATTTTCCACCCATAATTCTTCACCGTCAGTACGGATAATATGGTAACGCACATTAGGAACAGTGGTTACAATCACTTGATTAAACTCACGCTCGAGACGTTCCTGCACAATCTCCATGTGCAGCAGCCCTAAGAAACCGCAACGGAAACCAAACCCGAGAGCAGCAGAAGATTCCGGCTCGAATGAAATAGCAGCATCATTCAGTGTCAGTTTACCCAATGCTTCACGCAAATTCTCGAAATCATCGCTGTCGGCAGGGTAAATTCCGCTGAAAACCATCGGCTTTACTTCGCGGAAACCTTCGATTGCCTTTTCACATCTTCGGTTGTTGTTCAATTGTAGTTGTTGCACTCGGAAGATCAATTTTATTGAGAACAGGGATTATTTCCAGTCCTGCTTCAATTGCTAAATAAAGATTACTGATGGTTTGCGCCTCAACGCCCTGAGTTGCATCCACAACCAAAAGTGCACCTTCACACGCAGCAAGTGAACGGGATACTTCATACGAGAAGTCCACGTGACCTGGAGTGTCGATAAGATTAAGAGTATAGTCTTTACCGTTTTTGGCGGTATAGCTCATTTGAATAGCATGGAGTTTGATGGTGATACCGCGTTCTTGCTCGAGTGGATTATCGTCCAAGATTTGGTTCATGGTCATTTCACGAAGAGAAACACGCCCTGTTTTTTCAAGAAGCCGGTCGGCAAGTGTTGATTTTCCGTGGTCAATATGTGCTATGATACAAAAATTTCTGAGATTCTGCATTTTTCCTTTAGAGTAATTGAGCTGAGATTTTAATTTTCTATTTTTAGTACTTTAAGTATATACTTGAATTTACATATTCAGGATTAGCTCTTACATACTTATAGAAAGTATATCGAGAATTAATCGAATGTACATTCCTTGTCATACAGATTCAGTGTGACACAACTTAAATATTATTTTAATTTTTAGTTATACTTCTAATTCTTACTGATACTTTGCCTGATTTTGAAGATTCTTAAGTACTGCCAAATCATGTGCCAAATCTACTATATTCCGAATGGTCCCTTGGTTCATTCCTAAATACGTATCTTCAAATCGTTTGTAAATTTCATCTGAAACCGATTTTAAGAAATCAACAATTGCTGTACGGAGAGTGTTGATTTCCGTCATAAATTCGGTTTCCAAAAGCTGATAGTTTTCATCCGTTGAATTTGTTTTTTTGAGAATACCATACACACTCCAGATGTTTTTCCCGGTAAGGATGATCGAATTCATTTCATCGGCAGCACACGTTTGAGCACCAATTTCGAGCAATGCTCCAAAATCATTCGACTTAAGGAGTTTCGCATCGGTTGATTCCAAATATT
>JACPWH010000195.1 GCA_016197185.1 Ignavibacteriota bacterium | reverse complement strand
GTATCTTCAGAGAGAATCATAATTACACTTTATTTCAAAATTGTACCGTTGTAAGCATCGATCGAAAAACCTTACTTATTTCGTCTTCCGCAGGTAGAGGTTTGCCGCTTATGGTTGTCGGCACAAGTGCCAATTCGTAATAGTTGTTAATAGAAGAATTGAAAACTGCTACCTTCGTTTTCAAAGTTCCATACACAAGCGGAACACCGGGTAATGCTCCAGAAGAATCAGGATGAAACACCCCTGTAATTTCAAAAAAACCGAACTCACGAGACCCGATTTTAAGTGCAGTTGTCTTTCCGACTAATTTAACATTTCCCGCAGATTTCCTCTCATGCCGTGCAAAGCTCATTCGAGCAAGGGCATAAATACCTTCTCGTCCAACAACCGAATCACTTGTCTCAGTTTTGCGCAGTGTAGAAAATACTGCTGAAAGTGTGTAATCAGGGTTAACCGCAATTGCAAAAACTTCCGACGGTGCCTTGCCTTCCAATTCGACAAAGAACCATCCTTGCGGCAAGAAAGCAATCATATCCCCGGCTTTAGAACGCACTAAATTCTCACTCATAAGAATTTCCGGTTGCGGACTTAGAAGTGTTGGCGGAGGCGGAGGGGCTTCTTTTTGCTTTACGAACAAACAACCACTCGTAAGCAAAACCACCGAGAAACTACAGCACAATAAAAACCGTTGCAAAGTCATTTGAAATCGTGAACCATTTTGATTTATAATAATTGAAGACTGCGTTCTGCCGAACAATGAAAAATCCGTTAAACGCCGGACGACGTAAGCATACCGGATTAAACGGATTTTAAGGGAATTTACTCCACTTTAGATTATTTCCGGCATCGGAGGCAATGGAAGCGAGCCCGGTATCCCCATCAGAGGGAAATCCTTACGAAGCGGATATATCGGCTCTGCATTCGATGGATCTACAAAATCCTCGGGCATATAGAAACGGCGCAAATCAGGATGTCCATCGAACTTTACACCATACATATCGTATGCTTCGCGTTCGAACCAATCAGCAGCTTCCCATATCCCTACAACGGTAGGACAGTGCGGATGCTCATCATTGGGCAATGCAACTTTAAGCCGTACACGAGCTTTGTGAGCCATCGATTGAAGAAAATACACCACTTCGAACCGACCGTTTTTCTTATTCCAATCAATTGCCGTAATATCCACCAAAAAAGTGAATTGTGTAAGAGAATTATCCCTTAGTTCGCGGCATACATCCACAATTTCGGCAATCGGAATAAGTAACGTAAGTTGATCGTGATGTTCAACCGCATCTACGCTTGCACAAACGGGACGAACAACATCAAGTATTGTTTCTTTTGAAAGAGCCATAACTGTATATTTTTGAAAATATTATAATTATTAAAGTTTTTCTTCTTTATAAATTTTTTGACTGTTTGCGACTACAGCAACAGCTTCCGGTAATTTTGTTTGTTTCGGAGCTGTTCCGAAAATATAATCCCATAATGGATTGGAAACACCATATCCAGAATGATCATCAGAATAATGATGTTTCAAATGATATACTTTCAGGAAATTACCGATTCGTCCCTTCATCTTAAAATGATGCGCTGCATAATGTATCGAGTCATAGCATACATATCCGAAAACAATCCCCGAAAAAACAGCGTAATGATACATTCCAAACACTACCATAAAAAAAATGTAGGTAACAATTGCAATCGGCACACTTATCAAGAGCGGCATCACAAGCCGCGTAGAATCCCGTGGGTAATCATGGTGTATTCCATGCGATAAGAAATGCAAATATTTTCCCCATGATGTCTTCGGTTCATAATGAAATACAAACCTATGGAGAAAGTACTCAATAAATGTCCAGCATAACACACCAACTACGAAAAATACCGCAAGCAGACCAAACCCTGTTTTATTCAATCCTTGCCAACCGAAATAGAGAATTACCGGAGAATATATTATAACCGGCGTAACGGGATGAATATGCGAAAAAAACTCCAGTACAGGATTTTTAAAAAGCCGAACAGATTCATCTTTATTGGAAACAAACTTCGCCATAATTATCCACCTCTCAAAGCATTAATAATATGCAAATGTGGTTTTCAATCATAGTGGTTGCCGCCTAAATAAACGGCAAATTACAAGTAAGATTGGATTTGAACAAACAATCACGATGGAAATATAGTAAAATTGTCATCACGAAGTTTTATTTTTACAAAAAATCTTACGGACAATGGTATTATTTTACCTTATAATCCCGTAAATAAAGGATTCTATCTCTCAAAAAATCATACGATGCAACTTACCAACAATCAACGCAAGTCACTTCGAGCACTTCAATTCAATGCTGACCGAGACGAACAGCAACTCTTTATTGCCGAAGGAGAAAAACTCTGCAAAGAGATACAGTCAAGTACTTATCAGGCTGAATATATTGTTGTTCGCACACCCGTTTCACCGACGATAGAAACTCTTGCAAACGAATTTCTATCAAAAGGAATAGGAGTTTATGAAACCAATGAGCATACTTTCAATCAAATCTCCGATGCTCATTCACCTCAGGGAATCCTTGCCGTAGTTCATTATCCCCACTTTAAAAATATTACCTCTGAGCGTTTAATTATACTCGATGGCATCTCCGATCCGGGCAATGCAGGAACAATCATCCGAACAGCCGATTGGTTCGGGTTTGATACTATTGTCTTTGCAGGCAACTCTGCACACCGTTTCCACCCTAAAACTGTTCGTGCTACAATGGGATCATTATGGCGTGTTCATTTGCATCAAACAACCGATACAGAAACATTTATCCATGAACAACTGAGCGGTTACAAACTGTATGGTGCATCACTC
>JACPWH010000194.1 GCA_016197185.1 Ignavibacteriota bacterium | reverse complement strand
TTTTTTCAGAACAATATGAACTTACTTCGTAATTATTTGGGTGTATTCCAAAGAACTGCACTCCTTTCGTTGTGTATAGCTCTTTCATTTTCATTGCAAAGTTGCCCGTCAGTTCTTAATGCTTTGAATAATCTTCAACGTTTGCAATTCAAGCTCGAAAATGTTTCAAATTTTCGTGTTGCCGGAATTCAAATTGATAACAAGTCGAAACTTTCCGATTTTTCAATCTCTGATGGGCTTTCTCTTTCAAGAGCTGTAGCGACAAATAGATTTCCCGCCACATTCACAATAAATGTTGCAGCAATTAATCCCAACGATGGAAAAGGAACTGCTCCTCAGCGTACTGCAACATTGTCGAGTTTGGATTTTCAGCTTATCATTGATGATTTACCAACAATCAAAGGTGATATTTCTCAACCTCTTGATATTCCCGGCAATGGGCAAACAACAATGGTTCCGGTTACTGTATCAATGGATTTGTATGAATATTTCGGAAATAAGGGTTATGACGGTCTTGTGAATTTAGCTTTAGTTCTCGGTGGAGCAAAAGGAAGCACATCACATATCAAATTAGATGCCCGCCCAACCGTTTCCACTGCAATAGGAAATATCGCTTATCCAGGCAGAATCATTATTGTGGATAAGCAGTTCAGCAACTAAAAATTCTCAATAGTATGGAACTCTTCGTTGTTGGTTTATTTGTAATTCTTTCTGCAATCTGCTGGTTTTTTGCAGGGGCTGCGTCGGGACTTTCTGCTGTTTTCTTGGAAACATACCGAGAAATTCATCCTAAATTCACACGTACCCTTACAGCATCACAGCAAGGCACCTCATCAGAAGCAATGGCTTTGCTCGCTCTTGAATTGCTTATGGTAATTTTATCAGCAATTTTTATGGCTGTATGGGGTGATTCATTTGGAATCTGGGAAATTTCCGTAGTCGGTGGGTTGATTCTTTTTGCAATTATTCTTTTATTACGAACAATTACTTTCGCAGCAGGAAAACGATTTGCTGAAAAAGTTACCAAACAAACAGCTGTTTTTCTTAATGTTATTACCACTTTCTTCAAACCGGCTACACTCTTGCTCAGTGCAATAAACCGTTCAATAGCTCCTCCTCCATCCGAAGAAGAATCCCGTGAAGAATTTGACGCACTGGTAGATACTGCACGCGAAGAAGGTACTCTCGACGATGAAGAATACCGTATCTTGAAAAATATCATGGGATTTAGTGAAGTTCAAGTCTCTGATGTGATGACACCCCGTACAGTTGTATTCAGTTGTGATGCCGATAAAACTGTCGGTGAGGTTGTGCGTTTGTCTGAACTTCAGATGTATTCCCGTTTCCCTATTTGCGAAGGCAACTCTCTCGATGGTGTTATAGGGTATGTAATGACGAAAGACGTTCTCCGAGCCGCATTGAACGGACAAAAGAATAGAATGCTTCGAGAACTTATGCGTGAAGTATATTTTATACCCGAAAATGTAGAACTCGGGAAAGCGTTATCACAATTTCTCCAACGTAAGCAGCATTTGATGATGGCAGTTGACGAATATGGGGGAATAGAAGGCTTAATAACAATGGAAGATGTGGTTGAGGCAATTCTAGGAGTTGAAATCGTAGATGAAGCCGATAGAATAGTTAATTTGCGTGTACTGGCAAAACAGCGAAGAGACAAAAGAGTGGCAGAGGTTCAAGCGAAGGGTGAATTTGAGGATGAAATGTCGGATGAATGATTTTACAAGTCATTTTATTTGTTTGAAATCGAGAAACATTACTACAATATACCCTCCTTTCAGGAAGAAAGTATTTTCCTATGCCATGGAATCCCGAACAATATGATAAATTCAAAGCGGAACGTTCGGCTCCTGTCAATGATTTATTTTCACTTATTCAGATTCGTCCGGGTATGAGAGCCATAGATTTGGGGTGCGGAACAGGTGAACATACAAGATGTCTTGCAGATATTCTTCCCGAGAGTGAAGTTCTTGGGATAGACTCTTCCCCACAAATGCTCTCAAAAAGCAAACAATTTGAGCGAAAGGGATTATCATTTTCACTCGGCTCTTTCGAAGATTTTGATGGAAAGTATGATCTGATATTCTCGAATGCAGCATTGCAGTGGAGCGGCAATCATGAACAATTGATTCCGTCACTTTGGGAACATCTTAATCCCGGAGGTCAGCTCGCAGTGCAAATGCCAAGGAATCAAGATCATCCATCGCATCAGATTGCACAAAAATTGGCACAAACTGAATTTGCAGAATTTTTCCCCCATAAGAAAAAACCTACAGAACGATTCAATTGGATCCTCACAATAGAACGTTATGCAGAAATTCTCTTTTCACTTGACGGTATTGATATTGTTGCTTTTCTAAAAGTATATCCTCATATCCTTGAAAATTCGGACGCAATTGTCGAATGGACAAAAGGCACGCTTCTTGTTCCATTTATGGAACAATTACCTAAAGAACAACAAGATTCATTTTTAAAGAGATACAGTGAACTTCTACACGTAAAATTTCCATCAAGTCCGGTTTTTTATGGTTTCAAACGGATACTGTTTTCTGCAAAGAAATTGTAAGTGTATTTTTAATAATTTACGGCTACTATTATTCTATGAACTCCAAATATGCTCCATATATCATTGCATTGATTGCAATAGTCGGCTTTATTATCAGAGCAATCTATTGGTATCCCCTCTTACCTGATACAGTGGCAATTCATTTTGGCTTTGACGGCTCGGCAGATAATTGGTCGGACAAACAAGGATTCATTTACATAATGGGGGGAGTAATGCTGTCCTTATCAGTTCTTTTTTTCGGACTATCCCCACTTGTTAAAAAATTACCTGATTCGATGATCAATCTTCCGAATAAAGAATATTGGCTTGTTTCCGAGAGAAGAGACTTTGCACTTACTTCAGTTCTGCGGTTTCTATATGAAATCGGCAGTCGAATTCTCTTATTTGTTGCTGTTGTATTTGAACTTACGTGCCGTTCGAACATAATTACACCTGCATACCTCCCACCTCAGACTTTTCTACTTATTTTAGGTATGTTTTTGTTTAGTGTAATCGTTCCAATCGTATTTTTAATAAAAAGGTTATCGAAGCCGGATATCCCTACTCTCAATTCAAACTAATCATTATTAGATTACAGCCAAAAGAACTACGATATGAACAATCGAATCCATATTCTTCCTGAATATATTGCCAATCAAATTGCTGCCGGTGAAGTGGTGCAACGCCCCGAATCTGTTGTAAAGGAATTGGTGGAAAATTCAATGGATGCAGGAGCTGAGCAGATTTCGGTGGTTGTTCGGGGTTCCGGCAAACAATTGATTCATATTAATGATAATGGTTCGGGCATGAGCCGTGATGATCTTGCCCTCTCCACTAAACGCCATGCTACAAGCAAAATTCAGACAGTTCAAGATTTAGAGCGTATTATGACACTCGGTTTTCGGGGCGAGGCACTTGCTTCGATAGGTGCAGTTGCTCACCTCGAAATCCGTACTCGCAGGCAAGAAGATGAAATCGGATGGAAACTAACAGCAGAGCCACTCAAAGATGATGCAATCGAACCGTTCAAGTCCGAAAAGGGAACACAAATTTTTGTTAGGAATCTGTTCTTTAATGTTCCGGCTCGCAAAAAATTTCTCCGTTCCGATCTTACCGAATTCCGTCATATTTCCGAAACGATGCTGAAATTCTCACTTGCGCGACCGGACATACGATTTACCTTTTATGATGCAGATTCATTGATTTTCGATGTAAAGCCGTCCACATTGGAACAAAGAATTGTTGCTTTGATGGGTGAACGGTCGGCTTCACAGCTTATCCCCGTAGAATTCACCGCACTATTAGCGAAAGTTTCAGGTTTTGTAGGGCAGCCATCCATGGCAAAACAATCACGCTCAGGTCAATATTTTTTTCTGAACGGACGTGCCATTACAAACCGTGCTTTAACTCATGCAGTTTTCTTTCCGTTTGAACATTTGCTTGACAAAAATTCGCATCCCTTTTTTGTATTAAATATCGAAATTGATGCAGAGAAAGTGGATGTAAATGTACACCCCCAAAAGCATGAGGTAAAGTTTGACGATGAACGGATGGTCTATAATACAATTCAGCAAGCAGTTGCAGAAGCATTACAACGAAGCAATCTTGTACGTGAAGCACATTTCCGTGAACAGGTTGCAGAAGCTCCTTTTGAAAAGGTACAGCTTTCACCAAGCTCTACACCTAACGATATTCTACTTGTTAACCGTTTAACCGGAGAAATAATTAACTCTTCGATGCAAGAGCGGCAACCTGCCAAAGTTTCTGAAAATAACCCTCAATCGAGTAGTCAATCAACCTCGAAGACTTCACATCTTTCACTGGAATATAAAACTTCTCAGAAACAAACATTTGGAATAGCTCAACAAACTGCATTTGATGCACTTTTTGGGACTTCAACCTCAATTGCACAAAATCATGAACCTGAAAAAGAACAACTGTTTGAATCACCACAGGTGCAAATGACAGTTTGGCAATTACATAATAAATATGTTTTTGTGCAAACAGACAAAGGCGTGATGGTTATCGACCAACACAATGCACATGAACGTATTTTGTATGAACGTGCACTGAAAGCAATGAATGAGCAGTTTGCAAATGGACAGAAATTATTGTTTCCTGTTAAAGTTTTGCTAAATTCTTCTGAAAAAGCACTTTTTGATGAACTATCTGCTGATTTGGAGCGTCTTGGTTTTGATATTACTATAAACGATGGCATAGCTGAAGTTCGTGGTGTTCCGCTTGATGTTCATGCGGGAGAAGAAGAACAGGCTTTGAAAGAAATACTCTCTCAATATGAGGAGTTTCAACAGATTCGTCATTCTGATTCTCGAGATAATTTAGCAGCATCATTCGGCTGTAAGGCAGCAATCAAAACAGGGCAGAGGCTTTCCGAATCTGAAATGAGGAAATTAGTTGAGGATTTGTTCGCTACTTCCACTCCATATGTCTGTCCGCATGGAAGACCGGTGGTTATTGACTTTCCACTCGGTGAATTTGACCGTCGTTTCGGACGAACTTCTTGATTGCAGAGTAACTAAATATCACTATCCGTTTTATTCAAGCAATTATGCTTCCATTATCATTTGTAAATAAAAGACCATAGGAGTCTATCGTCATTACCATTTATATTTATTCTATTCTTCGTTCATATTTTCTGAAAGGAAACCAGATGTTTCACCGTTCATTACTTTTTTTACTTGCTTTAATAGCAAGCTGCTACACCGTGCAAGCCCAGCAAAGTTGGGTATGGCAAAATCCCCTGCCGCAAGGGAATCATCTGAGCTCCATCAAGATGATTGATAATAACAATGTTATTGCAGTCGGCAATGCAGGAACAATCATCAGTTCTCATGATGGAGGCAGTTCGTGGATAGTATCCGACAGTATCCCGTCTGCACAATTGCTTTCCCTCAGCATTTTATCCCCTTCAAAATGTATTGCAGTTGGTTATGGAGGAATAGTTCTTAAATCCGAAGATGCCGGATTACATTGGAAAACAATAGGAAGCGGTACATCTAACGCTCTTCATTGTGTTCAATTTCCACAACAAAATATTGGCTATTCAGTTGGAAGAATTTCTACCATTCTAAAAACGACTGACGGAGGTGACAACTGGTTTACTCTAATTAGCGGAGTTGTTTCGCATTTTAATGCAGTGCATTTTGTTGATTCTTCTCGAGGATGGATAGTGGGTAACAACGGTCTGATAATGGCAACTCAAACTGGTGGCAGTCAGTGGACTGCACAATTTACCGGAGTTGAAGAATCATTTTATGCTGCTCATTTTATATCTGCAACAACAGGTTGGGTAGTGGGTGATAAAGGGAAAATTTTCAAAACAATTAACGGTGGGGATAAATGGACTGCTCAAACATCAGGTGTAATTTCCACTTTGCGTACTGTTCAATTCACATCGGCTACTACAGGTACAATTGCAGGTGACAACGGAACAATACTTAGAACGAATGACGGAGGTGATACATGGACAGCCCAGCAGAGCGAAACAGCAAACGTCTTATTATCATTACATTTCATTGATGGTAA
>JACPWH010000193.1 GCA_016197185.1 Ignavibacteriota bacterium | reverse complement strand
ACCGTGTGAAACGTTTGTTCGGTGCAGAATACGCAAACGTCCAGCCACATTCGGGCAGTGGTGCTAATATGGCTGTCTATTTCACATACATCAAGCCGGGGGATACTGTTCTTGGAATGGATTTATCTCACGGTGGACACCTAACACACGGTTCACCTGTCAATTTCTCCGGTAAATTTTACAATTTCATTCCTTATGGGATTGACAAGGAAACAGGAAGAATTGATTATAATCGAGTGGAAGAACTCGCCAAAGAACATAAACCCAAAATGATTACCGTCGGTGCTTCCGCCTATTCCCGAGCGATTGATTACGCCGCATTCCGCCAAATAGCAGATAAAGTAGGAGCATTTCTTTTTGCAGATATTGCCCACCCTGCAGGATTGATTGCAAAGGATAAATTAGACAGTCCAATTCCATACTGCGATGTAGTTACTTCAACTACTCACAAAACCTTACGCGGACCTCGCGGAGGTGTAGTCCTGATGGGTAAGAATGTAGAGAATCCATTTGGACAGGTAGCACCGAAAAGCGGACGTGTAAAAATGATGAGCGAACTAATGGATTCGATGGTAATGCCCGGTATTCAAGGCGGACCGCTCATGCACGTAATTGCGGCTAAAGCTGTTGCATTCGGTGAATGCCTGACCGATGAATATGGAGACTATACCTCGCAAGTGATTTATAATGCTCAGGCAATGGCTCATGAACTTGTAAGCATGGGTTACAATATCATTAGCGGTGGCACTGATAATCATCTTATGCTGGTTGATTTGCGTAACCGTAATCTGACCGGAAAGAAAGCAGAAGAAGCATTGGATGCTTCGGGGATTACTTGTAATAAGAATGCTGTTCCGTTCGATACACAGTCTCCGCTCATTACATCGGGCATACGCCTTGGCAGTGCTGCAGTAACCTCACGGGGAATGCGTGAGGATGATATGCGCCATATTGCCCGTCTTATTGACCGAGTGCTAACCAATATCGGGAATACGGAAGTGTATGATGCTGTAAAAGAAGATGTGAAACATTTCTGCCGTCAGTTTCCTATTTATCCTTCTCTTGACCATACATTTACAGAAAACACTAAGAAAATTGAAGCAGGCATCGGTTCTGTTCTTGATGGAGTAGGAAATTTTGTGGAAAGTGTGGAAGATGAGATTAGAAATATTGTCGGGAAGGATTGAAGGGATAATATTTATTTTTAGGTAACTGTAAAATATAATCTTCAATTTTAATATTGGCAAATAATTGAACCTTTCGACGGGCTTAGGATGATGCTGTTTTAATGTGTCATGTTGAGCCCGTCGAAGTATCAGCTATCTACCAATCACCTTCACTTTTTTATCTAATTTATATAAATACAAAGTCAAGTCAGTTGTTTACTGCCGTGCATTGAGAAGTTATAAAATCAATTTCAGGTCAGGTCGGTTGTTACAACCAACCTTCCTTCTAAGTATATATTCGGAATGGCAGTTGTAACAACTGCCATGACTTGTGAATAACACTTCAAGATAGATGAGTTATTCTTGCTGCAAAAGCAATAATATGCCCGTCCGGGTCGGCTACATAGCCCACTCTATCCCCCCAATCTCTATTCTGAATAGCACTAACCTCCTTAGCTCCTATATTTAGTGCATTTACAAACACTTCCTCAATGCTGTCAACGAGCAGATACAATTCACATCGTGGGATTCCATTACCGGTTGCCGGATGTGGGGTTTTATCATTCAAAATTTTTGCAATTCCGTTTTCAGGCATCAATCCAAGTTTTAGATTATCTGACAGGATAAATTCCGTCATACCCGGGACATCAAGTACAGGAGTTCTTTGGAGTACTGCCGAATAAAAATCCCGACTTTTCGCTTGGTCAGCTACATACAGGATTATTTCACATTGTTCTATTTTCATTGAGAAGGTATATGCTTGTAAGTTATTTGCTAACATGTATAGCCTTTGTCAGTATCCCGCCATCAATTGAAAACTTTAACAAATAAAGTCCGTTCATTATATAGTCGGGTACTGTAATATATGATTGATTTGGATTTGGGAAGTAAGCTGTCATTTTTCCATTCACATCAAAAAGCGAAACTGATTTGACAGTGTGATTCGTTTTGAAATTTATTATATTTTGTGTTGGATTTGGATATACCGTAAAATTATCATTGATGATTTGCTCATTCACACCGCTTGTGATACAAATATTGGATATTGCCGACTTTGTAAAGCGTCCCACAGGTGAAAGTTTGAACTGAAACATATTCTGGTATCCGACTGCATTTCCTGCATTAAGAATTTGCGCAGGAGACATTGAACTGTGAGTTTGAGGATTATATGTAATTTGCCCGAACATTACATTTGCCCAATGGAACTGAACCAATTCAACTTTTGACTGTTGTGATAATAAAACCATCGCCTTAACAAAAAGTGTATCTACACTCTCCCAATAGTCAAAAACATCTCTTGAATAAATCAATGCACTTGTTGCAACAGGGTTTGAAATATCGCTCAATTCTTTTTTAGTTGCTTTATAACACCACGATTCACCGATAACAAGCTTTTTATTATTTGCATCGGCAATCGAATCAATAATAAATGCTTTGTCGTTGATATAATTATAATCAGGAGGATATATATGATAATCAATGTAATCAACCTTCGTTTTTGCTATCCTTTTAAAGAATTCAATATCATCCCACGTTCCTGCACCTGCACCTATTAATCCAGATGTTCGATGAAGATTTTCAGCGAAATAATTGACAAGAGATATTGTGCTGTCGATACCATAATCTATCAGATGAAATAGGTTGACAGCTTGGGTTTGAGGTTCCATTTCGACTGTCAGATAGTCAGGGGTAAGGTCATCAATGATTGTTTGCATCATTTGTAATTTTTCACGCTTATACCGCGACATTTCGAGCGTATCGTTCGTAGTTGAGTCGCCATCAGGATTGAAATAATATTTCTTAATATCATTCACCAAATTCGACTCTCCGAATGTTGAATCGACAAACGTTGCCTGACATCCTACTATTAACTTAAATCCATGCAGTTTTATCTTTTTTGCGATATTCTTATAAAAATCCACGTACAATTGGGAATTATTAAAAGATGTGACAAACATAGGGTATTGAACAGTCAGGTCAACCGCTTTGAAGCCCATCGTATCAAAAGCCATCAGCATTGTATCAATCTTTGCGTATAACGCATTTTGATACACAGGAATCGGATATGGGAAGTTTTTAGGGTCTGGTGTAAATAAGCCATACCCTCTATTGCTGTTTGCAAGTATTAGGTTGCTTGCAAAATTGGTACAATAGGGTTGCTTATCCCACTTGTTTTGAATAGCAGTATTAACTGTATTCAATATAGAGGTCAATTCCGTTTTGGCAGTTACCCATTCGGTGGGAACTTGCGATATGCCTTTGGATGCCAAAAGCATTGTCATAGCGAAAAGAAGTATTGTATTTTTCATACGGATTCGACACTACTTTTACTGAAAGGTTTAATTCTAATGGAAGAAATCTTCTGTAGCCATCAATTCAATATTTAGATAATCCTCTTGTCAATATTCACTACGGTCTCGCAATAATAAGCCGCATCGAGCAAGTAAAACTCTCTAAAGTACGGTGATACCCATACTTCCTGTCCCAATCTCCTGATGCAAGGTCATCGGCAAGTGCTTTTACAATCCTCTCCTCCACTCCTTCGGGTAGGAAACCCCATGTGGATTGATTTTGACGTACTTCTTTCTCAAGGAATGCTTCGGGACGACCGTAGAATGCTTCCTGAAAGCCATCCACACAATCTAATGGAATTGGGATAGGGACTACTTCGCAAGTTCCACCAAGAGCACTGACTATTGAATCAATCGACGGATCGCGCAGTTTCTCTATTTCAACAAGTTCAGGGAAATAGTTTGCTTTCCAAAACCCTGTTGCTGAATCGGGGTCGAACGTCATTACAAGTACTTGGTCTTTGGTAACTCTTCTCAGTTCTTTCAACCCTTTCACCATATCGGGCCAGTGATGGATTGTGACAAGAGCCATCGAAGCATCGAACGAATTATCATCAAACGGCAAAGAATCGGCACTGCCGATAATTGCAGGTGCTCTGCCATTCGCCTCACGCTGTTTTCGCATTGATATTGAGGGTTCAACTGCAACTACATACTTGTCCTCCGGTTCATACGAACCTGTCCCCGCACCCACATTCAGCACCGTTTTAGCAGTACCTAAAGCATCCCAAATATACTTTGCAATACGTGGGTCTGTACGTCTGAAGCCAGAGTATTTTTGTCCGTGTTTGTCGTAATTGAAGGCGAGGTTGTTGATTTTCATCTTCTGTGTTAATTATTAGATATTTTAATAAAAAATATATCTGTTTGTCATTCTGAAGAAGTCTTCGACTGAAGAATCTCGTTAGAACGTATAAACCTGCTTGACGGATGTGCTAACTGAGATTCTTCACTAACGTTCAGAATGACAATTCACCCACATTCAGCACTGTTTTGGCAGTACCTAAAGCATCCCAAATATACTTTGCAATACGTGGGTCTGTACGTCTGAATCCTGAGTATTTTTGTCCGTGTTTGTCGTAATTGAAGGCGAGGTTGTTGATTTTCATCTTCTGTGTTAATTATTAGATATTTTAATAAAAAATATATCTGTTT
>JACPWH010000051.1 GCA_016197185.1 Ignavibacteriota bacterium | reverse complement strand
CGAATCTATTGTGAATCCGAACGGTCGCAATGCGCCGCCCTTGACAATCCACAATAAACTGAAATCTCAAATTTATTGTTTCTCTAAGCTCTTCTTTCTCGTCTTCTGTTTGCTCCCTGTTTTCAAAGTACGTGCCCTAATTTAATGCCTTAGAAGCTCTTCCGTCGTAGTGACGTTTTTGCCCGTGCCATCGTTTAGGGAATACAAAGTTAAGGGTATTCAAACCACTTTTCCAAAATTTATTTTTTAAAAGTGTAAGGATAGCTAAGAACAGGCAGTCATGTTTTTTTACTAAATTATTGGTTTGTAACACTACTTACGTCCTATTAAAATTTATTTACATTATGAGATATTTTTTTGAGCAGCATTTTTCACAGGGCTGATTTAGAGGTCAAAATGATGGAATCATCATTAGAATAGCTTTCTACGGACTCATTAACATGCTACGGCAGATCATATCAGAACATTGTTTCCTGCATTTTATTTCCGAGTGACTATACTAAACCAAATTTATCGACAGTTTGGTGAGAGTGAAAATTGAGTATATTTGAATACACTATATTACCTAATGCTATATTTATCTCCGTTTACAAACGACGATCGTATTCAGATGACAAGCAAGTATTGGCAGAACGCTACGTGTGAATTATTTGCAGTGTTATGTTTCTAACCCTATCTGGACAGATAAAAAAAAAAGAAACATGAAGAATCTTAAAATTTTCAGTCTGTTTAGATGAAGCTGATATATAGTAATAGAGCCGGGTGAAATAGATGAAAGGAATTAAAAAAAGAAATGGAAAAAATGAAAACCTATTTTTTTGGAGGTACAATGACTCACGAACAGATAAACAATCATCTTACTAAAGCCGATACTGAAAGCAGGAGAGGAAATTACGACACAGCAGAACAGTACATCAGCACTATTCTAGAAACTTTGGAGGAATCACAGTTATTAGAACAATCTCAAGTATTTCGATTAAGGGCACTGCTTTTATTAGCCCAAACTATGTGGAGACGTTCTGACTACAACCAAGTGTTAGCATACGCCAACCAAGCAATTAGCGTCGCCGATAAACTGAGCGATACACATAAAGAGAAAGAACCAACCCTAACCAAAATATACAATGTAATCGGATTGACATATTGGAACTTATCCAATTATTCACTTTCGCTGGAATACTATTCCAAAGCAATGGAACTTGGAGAGAAAACAGGTGATAAAATCGGAGTTGCCGTTGTTCTGGGAAATATGGGAATTGTTTATTCCAATTTAGCTGACTATTCAAGGGCTTTGGAGTATTTTGGGAATGCCCTCATTGCTCATGAAGAACTCGGTATGAAAGCTGAAGCAGCTAATGTAACATGTAACATAGGAGTTATTTATCGAACGCTTGGAGATTATTCTCGAGCTTTCGAATATTTCAGCGCATCGCTTGCAGCGTTTAAAGAATTAGGAAATAAAGCAGAAATTGCAAGAGTAACCGGGAACATTGGCAATGTGTTTTCCCTTTCTTCAAATTTTCAACAAGCACTTGAGTATTATAAAACTGCCCTTGTTTCACATGAATATCTCGGTAATAAGGCGGATACTGCAATCATTCTGGGATACATTGGTCATCTGTATGCCGAAAAGTCTTTTGAGGAATATGACCCGAACAAGGCAAAAAAATATCTTCTGGATGCAATTGCCATTGATGAAAAGGTAGGTACAAAGGCAGATTTATATGAAAATCACAGAATAATAGCAAAACTCTTCAAAGATGAAAAAAACTGGGAAAAGTTTGCCGAGCATTTTGAGAAATATCATGATCTTGAACGTGAGGTACACAACGATGATGCAAAGAAACAAGCACAACGATTTGCAATTGAAAGAGATATTGCAGCAATGCAACCCTTGAGCAAAAGAACAAGAAACTTATAGAAATGGATACCGAAAAAAATGAATTTTTAGGAATTGCTTCCCATGATTTGAAAAACCCGTTGAGTTCCATCCTAATGATTGCCAACTTCTTGGAAGAAGATACAGATGAACTTAGCATAGAAAAAATCCGAGAATTTGCTGCTGATATACGTATATCTTCTCAAAGAATGCTTAATCTCGTTATTGATTTACTTGATATTAACAGAATTGAAGAAGGAACAGTACTTTCAAATATCTGTGTATTTTCTATCAGTGACCAGATTCAAGGAGTAGTAGATATTCATAAAAGCTCTGCCAAACTCAAAGGAATTGCTCTTAAAACAGCAACTATTCCCGCTTTGGTGAAAGCCGATCAATCTGCTTTTGTACAAGTGATGGATAATTTAATATCTAATGCGATTAAATTCTCACATGCAGATACTACTGTGAGTGTAAATACAGAGATCACTGCGGAGAATTTTATTCGTATCAGTGTACGTGATCAAGGACAGGGCTTAACAGAAGATGACCTGTCTAAGATGTTTGTTAAATTTCAACGCTTATCTGCAAAGCCAACGGGCAACGAGAACTCAACAGGATTAGGATTATCTATTACAAAGAAATTAGTCAAAAATATGAACGGGCGAATTTGGTGTGAAAGCGAGAAGGGTAAAGGGGCAGTGTTTTATGTGGAACTTGAGCAGTTTGTAGAATAATTGTTACTATCCTTTTATTTATAGATACAAATAAAATCGCGTATAGTTAACTGAAGGTCATTCAGAGGGAGTCCCCCGACCGAAGAATCTCGGTTTAATAGGTACTAGAGAATTTAATCATATAGAGTATAAATCGTAAGAATAATGAGTTACAATATGTCTAAAGCAATTCAAAATATAACACTTAATTCTCAAGAGTAGCTTAAACTGAGATTCTTCACTCGAATACTCGTTCTGAATGACAACTCTTTGATTATTAAGACATATAGTATAATTATGACATTTCAATCTACTCCTCACACCTCACTTTTCTCCAAAAATATTCTTACGATTTTCTCAAGTCCTTCCCTATCCTCCTCATCAAACCTACCGAAAAGCGGACTGTCTATATCCAAAACACCGATTACTGTACCATCGTTGATTAACGGAACTACAATTTCACTGTTTGAAGCGGAATCGCAGGCAATATGCCCCACGAATTCGTGAACATTGCCCACAATTAGTGTTTTTCGTTCCGAAGCAGCTGTTCCGCATACCCCTTTTCCTAATGCTATACGCACACATGCAACTCTCCCTTGAAACGGACCAAGAACAAGTCCGTTTCCTTTGGTAAGATAAAATCCTACCCAATTCACATCAGTCAAAGAATAAAAAAGCAATGAGGATAGATTTGCAGCATTGGCAATAAAGTCTGATTCACCATCAAAAAGTGCTGAAACTTGTCTTGCAAGCAATAGATAGAGTTCACTTTTTGATATTCCAACCGTCGGGATTTCTTGATTAAACATAGGAAAAACTAAAAATAGGGTGTTTTGTAAAAAAACTTTGTACAAAATTATCATCTATGCTTGTTTCAAAAGAAATATTTTATATATTTACGAATTAGGACTACAAATACGTAGGCAAAATACGCATAAAAACAGGTTCTAAAGCAGCAAAAAGAGGACTGTCGTAAGTTTTATGAGCGTTTTTTAATTGGTTCACGTAAGATATTTTGTGTTTATTGCACATATTATGTAGCCGGTTATGACTGAAAGAATGAACGTATTGTGGTTTTGTTAGCTCTCCGAAGCGTGGGGGACGCTTAGGTCAGCTGGTGAATTTGTTTGAGTAAAAACGGAGGAAACCCCATGATTAATTCTGTATTTTCCAGAGTACGGCTTCTTCAAGCCGCACTCTTTATCGGTGTTATTGTGTCTGTCCTGTCAATTAGACTGCTGTTGCTTTCTGCTCACGAACTTCCTGTCGTTTCACCTGCATCAAGACAATTTTCTCCCTATTTTCGCTCACAGCCTATAGCAAGCCACTTTAATCAATCCGGCAAGGCTTCATGGTATGGCGGTAGTTTTCACACACGAAAAACAGCTTGCGGGGAGCGTTTCAATATGAATGCCTATACTGCAGCCCACCGTAAACTGCCTTTCGGTTCTATCGTCCGTATAACTGATTTATCAACGGGTAAAAAAGTTTTGGTCTGTATCAATGATCGTGGACCTTTTATGAAGTCAAAGATATTAGATTTGTCACAAGGAGCTGCAAAAGACTTAGGTGGAAATCTTACAAAGGTTGCGGTTGATGCATATATACCTGAGAAAGTGAATGCTTTTGACGAATACGCACAAAGCCGTCAATTACTTGCTTTTTCAGACAGCTACCAGCCGATGTTGCTGGATATTGCCGCTTGTACAATGCTTGATTCCTGTAAGGATTTCACATCTGCAATCAAATTACAACGTCAATTGGCATTCAAATCTCCTGAAATGGAGATTACATTATTAGTAGCACCCAATCCTAATTTTGTGGAAAACGGACGTTCGATCAAGAATAAATACGTGTACTACCTTGGTGCTGTATTACCTGAAATCATCAATTCAAATGAAATATCGAGTGCAGACACTTACTTTGCACAGCCATAGTTTTACCTTACAAACAGAGTAAGGTTTTTATCTTCCGATGTTTATAATGTCGGAAGATTTTTTTTTGGGGGGAGGTTGAAAGATTATAGATATGCACATCATTATTAAAACACATCACTAATTTATTGTAGTATTTTATCTTACAGCTTTCAAGGGTATGAGGTCTGCATCTGAATAGTACAACTGTACAATATAATATTACCCAAAACAGATTTGGATATCTACAAGGAGCATTTCCGGTATGCCCAAATGGTTTTTTGATAGTAGAACAAGCTACATTTTCTTCCTACACAAGCGAAAGTATTACCAATCAATCCTAATGAATTTTCATTGTTTCCCTGAAAAGTCTTTGATATTTATTTCAATCTTAATGCTTTTGGAGTAATTATCCTTTGTCGCCTCTTTGGTATTTCTTAATTTCGTCTTTAATTTTCTTATTCGGCAGGTAGAAGTTCCTTCCACTTTTTTCTATTACGGGGATTGACCAATGGCTAAGTTTCTTAAATTATTCGTAATTGTTCTGTGTATATCTCTTTCACTCGAGAGTTTTGAGTGTGCTTCGCCGGAGTTTACATCTGCGAAAGTATCGTATAATCAGAAAGATTATTTGAAAGCACGCGATCTATTGGAAAAAGAAGTGGATAAAAATCCAAATAATGCCGAAGCGTGGTTTTTACTTGCGAATGCAAAACGTCAGTTATTAGATTATAAAGGTGCAAGTGATGCAATTATCATTGCTCAGAATAAGGCTCCCGGTGGTGATTTAAAAAACAAAATAGCTGCTGAATCTTATATTATTTGGGTGGAAGTATATAATGTAGGGGTGAATCTTTACAATCAATTCCTTACTAACAGAGGAATGGACACTAAAAAACTGAAAGAGAGTTTGAAACTTGGATTGGAACTCAAGCCGGAGAATATCGAATTACTTGCTTTGGTAGGGTCTGTTGCTGAAAACGAAGGCGATACTGCTACGGCAATTAAGGAGTACACTAATTATATGCGCCAAAGCGATGCATTATTTGAGCTTGCAAAGAATAAAGGTTTGTCGATCGGTATGCCGAGATGGTCTGCAATTCAGGCACTTGGAAGAACTGATACAACCGCAACAATGTCTCTCCAAAATGGAGATTCCCTCTTCATTGATCATATTCGTTTGAGCGGTAATGATGTGTATTTGTATTCTGCAAAGAAAAAAGGTACCGACGTTGCCGGTGTTGAAGGTTGGAGATTAAACTTACCCAAAACATGGATTCAACAAGAACGTGAACGCTATTTCGTTTATAATATCAGACCGTATTCAGCTCTTGCTTTGATGTATTACAATCAAAAAGAGTATGCAAAAGCAGTTGAGGCAATTGATAAAGCGTCAATTTTAACACCTGAAGACGAACAAAATTCAACATTCAAAGTTCAAATTTACGAAGAACAGGGCAAAACATCCGAAGTTCTTGCTTCTCTTGAGGAATTAACCAAAAAGAACCCGACTAATAAGTCATATTGGTCACAGTAGGCTTTCGTTTATTCACGTTTGCAACGCAACGATGATGCTATTAATGTCTATGAAAAGACACTGGAAATCGACCCCAATTACGATATAGCACTTTTCAATCTTGCTGCAGCATATAAAAACAAAGCGAGTGAATTCCAAAAATCAGAAGCAAAGAAAAAGGAATCTAACCCAAAATACAAGGAAGACGAAACCAAATATTTCCCATTGCTTAACAAAGCAGCCGAGTATTTTACCCGTTATAAGGTATTACCCCAGCATAAAGGTGATTTGACAGCATTGCAACAATTAGCTAATATTTATGAAGTAACCCGGGACAAGCAAAGACTGGAATCAACCGTTGTTGAGCTTGAGTCACTCGAATCTTCTAATCTTACGAATGCCGATTACTATGAATTCCTCGGCGGACTGTATGCACGTCAGGTCTCATCCAAAAAAGGTATGGCGGAAAGATCCAAACAAATGTTCGACAAAGCAGACAAACTTAGAAAACGATAATTTTTTCAGCCCTAATCCGGCATTTATTTACTACAAAGAACGGAGCGCATTATATAATGGCAGAATCTAAAGAACAACATCAACAAATCAGTATTGAACTTGGTGAAAAAGAAGCGGAAGGAATATACTCGAATCTAGCAATTATCAGTCATTCACCGGCTGAATTCGTTGTGGATTTTACTCGAATCCTTCCGAATTTACCTAAAGCAAGAGTTCATGCACGCATAATCATGACTCCGCAACATGCAAAATTGCTCACTCAAGCTCTTCACGATAATATCGTAAAATTTGAGGAAGAATTTGGCGAAATAGTAATCGACGGACATAATCCGTTCCCTGTTGGCGGAGCTACAAGTATCCACTAATTACAGACAGGTTTTAGCAATGCCGCGTTCTTTTCAGCTAAAGTTCGCGGTTTTTTTATGAAATTGTTTTTCTATTTTCCAGTAAATACAGGTGAACTATGGAAGCAGGAAATTATGTATTTATGTTGCATACACACTTGCCGTTTGTTTTGCATCACGGTAACTGGCCTCATGGGAGCGACTGGCTCTGCGAGGCAGTTGCAGAATGTTACATACCTTTGCTTAATAGTTTTAACGAGCTTATGGCAGAAGGAATCAAACCCAAAATAACACTTGATATTTCCCCTATTCTTTGTGAACAACTTGAACATATCGACTTCCCCTCCCTTTTTGAGCAGTATTGTTTCAATAAAATACGGCTTGCTATTGAAGATGAGAAATATTTCCGTAAGCATAATACCCAGCCTCATAATGTTTTTTTAGCACATTACTGGCAGAACTGGTACACTGAACGTTTATCTGAATTTACAGGGAAGTATAACCGTTCCATAATACAGGCATTCCGAACCCTCCAAGATCAAAATGCACTTGAAGTGATTACATGCGGTGCAACTCACGGGTATTTTCCATTGTTAGGCGACGACCGAAGTGTGGCTTTGCAGGTAAAAACTGCGGTGGAAAACTATCAAAAACATTTTGGTAAGACTCCCCGTGGAGCTTGGATTCCAGAATGTGCTTACCGTCCGTCATATCCTTGGCAAACATATATTCCGGTCGAGAAATTCAACAAGCCGAGACCTCGAGCCGGGGTAGAAGAAATATTATCAGACTTTGGAATTGAGTTCTTTTTCGTGGATCAACAACCAACAGCAGACGGTAAACCACTTGGTGTTCTAAAGGATGGAGTATTAATTCCAACGTGGGCAAAAGAATACATCCCCAAACGCAACAGTTTCGACCGCACCCCACTCTCACTCTACAATGTTCGCTCAGAGCAACCGGTTTTTTCGGGTGGTACTTCCATTGCCTTCACACGTCATCAAAAGGTTGCAATGCAGGTATGGAGCGGTGATTCGGGGTACCACGGCGACCCTGCATATTTGGATTTCCATAAGAAACATTTTACATCTGCGCTTCGGTATTGGCGAGTAACCGATAACAAAGCCGACATGATGTATAAGATGCTCTATGTACCTGATTGGATTCCTGAAAAAATTGACGCTCATGCTTTCCATTTTATCAAGTCAATCGAAACGACCCTTTTGAATTATCGTCAACAGACAGGGAAACCCGGGACACTTTGTACTCCCTTTGATACTGAACTTTTCGGTCATTGGTGGTTCGAAGGTCCGCAATTTGTAAAATCAGTTTTACGTGGGCTGCATCATTCTCCTTATGTAAGGGTAGTTACAGCTTCCGAACAAATTGATTATGTTAAACCAGACGAAGTAATGTCAATCCCCGAAAGTTCGTGGGGACGGGGTGGTCATCATGATGTATGGATTGGTGATGATACGAAATGGACATGGGAAGTAATTTATAAGAATGAGATTCGTTTCGGGTCGCTTATCGAACAATTCCCTCTTGATACGATGACTACTGTCATGCGCAGAATTCTCACCCAAGCACTTCGCGAACTTATGCTGCTCCAAGCGTCGGATTGGCAGTTTTTGATTTCTACATTTTCGGCAAAGGATTATGCCGAACAAAGATTCAGTTATCATCATTCCGATTTTAATTTGCTTTGCAGTATGGCTGAAAAATATTCAAGTTCAAAAAAACGGCTTACTAAAGAAGATAAATTGACACTTGAGGAAATTGAAAAACGCAACTCAGTTTTTGCAGAACTTCAACTTGAATGGTGGAATACAAAGCACTCATAAAGATTCAAAGATTATGCCTCCACCTACTAAAGACCAAAGCGCAATTCCTCTTTTTGTGGATTTAGACGGCTCGCTCATAGCCACAGACTGTTTGTGGGAAGTTTACTGATTCTGCTCAAGGAAAAGCCCTTGCATTTTTTGTATGTTCCAGGATGGATTCTTAAAGGCAAACATTATTTCAAAAAGCGAGTTACCGACAATACGGAGTTGGAAATTACCGTTCTTCCCTTCCGTAAGAGTGTCATAGATTACATCCATGAAGCACGTAATCAAAATCGAAGGGTCATCCTTGCCACTGCTACCGATGAGCGTATTGCCGTCAAAGTGGCAGATTTCAACGGAATTTTCGACGAAGTAATTGCAACAAATGAAAAAATAAACCTGTCCGGGGAACATAAATTAGAGCGAATAAAAGAACTGACTCCAAATCAGGAGTTTGATTATATCGGCAATGGTTCGGCAGATTTTCCTATTTGGAGACGGCAATGCGAGTTCATCAGTGGATAAAGAACCTCCTGTTGTTTATACCATTGCTTCTTGCACACCGGATTTTTGAAGCAGATACCTTGCTGAAAACATTTATCGCTTTTGTAAGTTTTAGCTTATGCGCATCATCTGTCTATATACTAAATGATATTTTTGATTTGGAGTCGGATAGGCTGCACCCTCGTAAAAAAAACCGTCCGTTTGCTTCAGGTGCGCTGCAAATTCCTATGGCACTTATCCTTGTCCCGTTTTTAATTGTAGCATCTTCACTGCTTGCAATTTATGGTGTTTCGTGGGAGTTTACATTTACTCTTTGGACATATTCACTATTGACAAGCCTTTATTCATTCCGGCTTAAAAAGATTGCAATTTTGGATGTATTGCTACTTGCCGGATTGTACTCTTTCAGGTTATATGCCGGTTCGATTGCCGGTAATGTGTTCCTTTCCCCTTGGCTTATTGCCTTTGCAATGTTTTTATTCTTGAGTTTGGCTTTTGTAAAACGGTATTCTGAACTCCTGCTGACGATTTCTTCTAATAATTCCAAACCAAGCGGACGTGGATACTATGCTTCCGATATAGAGATTGTTCAATCTGTGGGGATGGCAAGCGGTTTAGTTTCTGTGTTGGTGTTTGCTTTATATATGAATAGCCGAGAGGTATCCGCATTATATCAACACCCCCAAATGCTTTGGGTTGTTGGAATGTGTCTGCTCTATTGGATTATCCGTGTATGGCTGATTGCTCATCGGGGTGAAATGCACGACGACCCCATTATATTTACTGTAAAAGATAAAGCAAGTTACTTGATAATGGCAATAGTGTTTTGTGCAATGATTATTGCGGCTCTCTAAGCTCTCAGAGTATCCTTAATGAAAACATATCAATCGTGGGGACGCTATCCTAAATTCATACCGCATAAAGTAATCCGTCCGAATTGGAGGGATGAAATTACCCTTCCCTTGCCCGCGGAGTATTTATGCTATGGATTGGGCAGAAGTTATGGGGACAGTTGCCTAAATTCTACGGGAACTTTGATTGATACAACGGAACTATCAAAAATAATTCGTTTTAACCCGGAAACAGGTTTGCTTTGCTGTGAAGCCGGACTTTCAATAGCTGAAATTCTTAAAGAATATATGCCTCACGGATGGTTTGTTCCTGTAACTCCGGGTACTAAATTCATTACAATCGGAGGGGCAATAGCTAATGATATTCACGGGAAAAATCACCACCGCGCCGGCAATTTTGGTAATCATGTTTCTCGATTCGAACTTCTGCGTTCAACTGGTGAACGTTTTATTTGTTCGCGCTCTGAAAACCCTGATTTATTCTCAGCTACTATAGGCGGACTAGGGCTTACCGGAATGATAACATGGGCAGAATTTCAAATGAAAAAAATATCTTCGCCTATCATTGAGTGTGAAAATATTAAATTTGGAACTATTGATGAGTTTCTCGCTCTATCGGCTGTTTCTGATGCACGTTTTGAATATTCAGTTGCATGGGTAGATTGTGCTTCTTCCGGTAGGAAATTGGGTCGTGGAATTTTTATGCAGGGCAATCATAAGAGTTCTGACAATCCAAGTTTTAAATGGCAGGGGAATCAAATCCCTTTTCCGTTTGAAGCACCTGATATGATGCTGACCAGCTTGACAGTTAAGGCTTTTAATCTGCTTTATTACAATAAGCAAGTCTCAAAAATTCAGCATACTGATGTTGATTTCGATCCATTTTTTTATCCTTTGGATAAAATTCACAATTGGAATAAAATGTATGGTAAACGCGGATTCTTGCAATATCAAATGGTCATTCCTTTTGAGAGCGGAAGTAAAGTATTATTTGAAATTCTTCGCAAAATCGCCGATGCCCGTGAAGGGTCTTTTCTTGCCGTATTGAAAACGTTCGGGAATATTCAGGCAGCAGGTATGATGTCATTTCCCAGACCGGGCATTACACTTGCACTTGATTTTGGTTTTAACGGTGAACGAACGCTCAAGCTCTTAGAAAATTTGGATGCAATCGTTCGTGAATGTGGAGGAGCAGTATATCCTGCTAAAGATGCACGGATGAGCAACGAAAGTTTCAAGCGATATTTTCCGAGGTATGAAGAATTCTCAAAATATATTGACCCTAATTTTTCATCTGATTTTTGGAAACGGGTAACTACTTCACAAAAAATATGAATATTAACAAAATAGTTATCATCGGGGCAACCTCTTCGATAGCACATCAAACTGCACTCTTATTTGCCCGTGAAGGTGTTTCGTTCGTACTTGCAGGCCGTAACCAAAACCGTTTGGATGCTTGTGCCAAAGACTTACAAGCACGAGGAGCAAAGAATGTCTCTACCTTGATTATGGATGCTGCGAATCCATCAGACGGTAAATTGCTGTTTGAGCAATCACTTATGACTTTGGGTGAAATTGACCTGCTTTATATTGCTCACGGTTCACTTACTGATCAAGCCCGCGCGAACAAAGACACCGGATACGCACTCGAAGAGTTTATGGTGAACTTCAATAGTGCAGTCGGATATGCAATGACCTTTGCAGAATATTTCGAGAAAAGACAGATGGGAAATATAGCTGTTCTTTCATCGGTTGCAGGTGACAGAGGTAGGGGCAGCAATTACATTTACGGTGCAGCGAAAGGGGGGCTTAGCATATTTTTGCAGGGCTTGCGCAATCGTCTTGCAAAGTCAGGTGTGAATGTACTGACAATCAAACCTGGCTTTGTAGATACTCCAATGACCGCAGATGTTCCTAAAAATCCTCTATTTGCAAAGCCGGAAGTAATTGCCAAAGGTATCTATTCAGCAATAAAGAACGGTAAGGATGTAATTTATTTACCTTGGTTTTGGAGGTGGATTATGTTAATCGTCCGTATGGTTCCTGAACGCATATTCAAGAAAATGTCATTATAAATTATTATTTTACAGTTTTGTTAACCAATATACAAGGTATCATCTATGGAAATGACCGAACGCAAACAAGACGGCATTACTGTCTTGGAAGTAAGAGGACGGCTTGACAGCAATACAGCAAGTCAGCTCGAAGAAAAATTACAAGCGATTCTTGTAGAAAAAGAGCAAAAATTACTTATCGATTTCTCACATTTGGATTTTATTTCCAGTGCCGGTCTTCGTGTTTTGCTTTGGGGAATGAAAACAGTTCGTGCAGCAAAAGGGAAATTAGCTCTTTCCTCCCTCAAAACGAATGTAAAAGAAGTATTCGAGGTTTCAGGATTTAATGCAGCACTCCCCTATTTTATGGGTATGGAGGATGCTGTGTTTTTCCTGTATCAGGATATGGAACAACCAGAAAACAAAGAATCGTAATATTCCATACTGCTGAACGTCTATTTCCTATCTAAAAAAAATCTTTATATTTTTTCCGGGGAATTTTGATAATTCTCCGGAAAGAATTGAGTAAGTCTTTACCGGAATCACATGAAAACAAAAGTAACTAAGAAAAAACCAACCGAAACTGTATCCGAACAATCGCCCGCCTCTCCGACAAAAAGCAAAATAATATCTATTAAAAACGCAAGAGTGCATACTCTCAAGAATATCTCAGTGGATATTCCCCGTAATGCCTTTACTGTAATTACAGGTGTGAGCGGTTCCGGTAAATCCTCGCTTGCTTTTGATACACTCTATGCAGAAGGACAACGGCGTTTTACAGAGTCACTTTCAGCTTACGCACGTCAATTTATGGAGCGTATGACAAAGCCTGATGTAGATTCAATCACAGGGCTTCCACCAGCAATTGCAATAGAACAACGAGGCTTCAAACGGAATCCGCGTTCAACAGTAGGAACTACTACAGAAATCTATGATTATCTTCGCCTCCTCTATGGTCGAATCGGAAAAACCATTTGCAAATGCGGACGTGAAGTGAAGAAAGATACACCACAATCTGCCGCAACAGCAATCCACGAGCATTTTAATAACGGCGACAGGGTATATATCCTCTTCCCGCTTATCAATAGTGATGTAACACTCAAAACCCAAACGGATGAGCTCGTAAAGCAAGGTTTCTCGAGGATAATGCTTAGGAATTCAACCACTATTATTGATCTTCAAGACGAAAAACTTCCTAAAGGGACAAAGGAAGATAATATTCTTTTTATAGCAGATCGACTGATTTATCAAAAAGATGCTGAAAGTACCACACGGCTTTCAGATTCACTCGAACTTGCATTCTCGATTGGAAAAGGAAGAATAACCGTCAAGAATCTTACTTCGGAGCAAGATTTTCATTTTAGTAATGTATATGAATGTCCTTATTGCCAAATTGTTTACAAAGAACCGGAACCGAGACTTTTTTCATTTAACAGTCCGTTTGGAGCTTGTCCTCGCTGCCAAGGATTCGGTCGAAGTGTGGGAATTGACGAAGATTTGGTTATTCCGGATAAAACCAAAACATTACGAGGCGGAGCAATTGGCATATTTAAAACTCAAGGATTTATACATGTACATGAGGAAATGCTTGCTGCAGCAGAGAGAAATAAAATTCCGATAAATAAGCCGGTGGCTGTTCTTACCAAGGAGCAAATGAACATCATTTGGAAAGGTGATTCTAACGGTTTTACCGGTATCAACGGCTTTTTCAAAATGCTTGATGAGCAGTCGTATAAAATGAATTACCGCGTACTGGCAAGCAGGTATCGCGGATATGCTGTGTGCCCGCAATGTCACGGCTCAAGGATTCGCAGGTCTGCTCAAGTAGTCTATATTGATGGTATTAACATCCCGAAAATTGTTCAAATGACACTTGACGAGGCACAAGAACTATTCAAGACCATGAAATTTTCGGAACATGAAACAGCAGTCATAGGTCAAGTTCTCCGTGAACTTAGATGGAGGTTGGATTTACTTGTAGAGATAGGGCTTGGATATTTGACAATCGACAGGCTTTCGCATACGCTTTCGGGAGGTGAGTCTCAGAGGATTAATCTTGCAACCTCACTTGGTTCATCACTCGTAGGCACACTGTATGTATTAGATGAACCAAGTATCGGACTGCACCCCCGCGATACTGAACGACTTGTAGCTCTCTTGAAAAAACTACGGAACATCGGCAATACAGTTGTAGTAGTGGAACATGACCTCGAAATAATGAACAATGCCGATTATATTATTGACATGGGTCCCTTTGCAGGTGAGCGCGGAGGTGAGGTTATTTACCAAGGAGATTCAAGGGATATTACAAAAGCAAAGAATTCTCTGACTGCAGATTATATTAACGGTAAACGTAGTATTGAATTTCCGAAGGAGCGCAGCAAAGGCAACGGGCATAAAATTACTATCAATTCCCCTGTTGAACACAACCTGAAAGGAGACAAGATTGAAATTCCATTGGGATGTTTGGCTATTGTAACAGGTGTGTCCGGCTCAGGCAAGAGTACACTCATTCACGATGTTCTCTACGGCAATCTTAGGAAATTAAAGTTTGGGCATACAACATCTGTCGGAGCTTGTGAAAGCATTGAGGGCAGTCAATATATTGATAATCTTGAAATGATAGATCAATCTCCTATCGGACAGTCTTCGCGCTCGACACCGGTTACATACACAAAAGCATTCGACGGAATACGCGAAGTATTTGCCTCTACTCAGGCTGCAAAGCAAATGGGTTGGTGGTCGGGACACTTCTCGTTTAATGTGCCTGGCGGACGTTGCGAAGTATGCGAAGGTGACGGTAATGTAACGGTCGAGATGCAGTTTTTACCTGATATTACCCTCGAATGTGAATCCTGTAAGGGTACACGTTACAAACGCGAAGCCCGCCAAATTCTCTATCGAGGCAAAAGTATTATCGATGTCCTTGCGATGACAGTGGATGAAGCACTTGAATTTTTCACAGGTGTGAAAAAAATCACAAATAAGCTCAAGGTTCTCTCAGATGTGGGCTTGGGGTATATTCGCTTGGGGCAATCAAGCGCGATGCTCTCAGGAGGTGAGGCACAAAGAGTAAAATTAGCAACATATCTTGATGCAGACTCTGCCTCGAGAATGTTATTCATATTCGATGAACCGACTACAGGACTCCACCTGCACGATATTTCCAAGCTGCTGAAATGTTTTAGGCAATTAATTGCAAACGGACATTCAGTTGTGATTATCGAGCACAACCTTCATGTGATTGCATCTGCAGATTATGTGATTGATTTGGGTCCTGAAGCAGGTGAACGCGGCGGGTATTTGGTTGCATCGGGGACACCGGAGGCAATTATCAAATCCAAGCAATCGCTTACAGGGAAGGCGTTGAAGGAGTTTATGAAGGGGTGAAACTATCTCAACATATAGCTTGTGTTTAAACTTCTATCCATATTTTTAAACACATAGAGACATAGTCCACATAGTATTCATAGGAATCCCTTTTTAATCGCTTCTGCAACCTCTTCAAACCCAACAATTCGTCCTGCTGCTTCGCTTAACGTTGAACTATGTGATAGAATAGTTCTGCGTATATCCTCCAACGAATGAACTCCGTTTTGCTTGCTTATATCAGCAAGTTGCTCAATATTTTTTTTTATTTTTTAATTTAATTTTTATTACAAAAAATATCTAAAAACTCTTTTAACAAAGAGAATTATAACCGCGTGTCATCTTTGATTTATTGAAAATGATTTTATATT
>JACPWH010000157.1 GCA_016197185.1 Ignavibacteriota bacterium | reverse complement strand
CCGATACTTTGCTCCGGATAGCCGAGAAGTTGTCTTGCTTCCTTTAAATCTTCCGGTGAAAGCAGTGTTAGAAGTTTCTGAGTCGCCTCGGCAGGTAATTCTTCTAAAAGTGTAGTTCGGTCGTCAGGAGAAAGTTGAGATAGAATTTCTCGTGTTTCTTGATTGGTAAGTTCATGCAGAAGTTCATCTTGTTGTTCGGAATCTAAATAAGAAAAAACATCGGCAGAAATCTGACGAGGTAAGGATCTAAAAAGCAATACACGGTCTGATTGCTCTACATCCAACATTAAATCCGCTATTTCAGGTGACTCCCATGAGCCGAGTACTTCACGCAAATCAGACCACTGGTGAAGTTCAATCAATTCTTTAATTTCCGGTTTGAGAAGTTCTTTGAGCATTTTTTATCAGTACATTCCGGTAATTGAGTTTTACTTTTATACAAAATTACCATTTACGAAGCATCTATTAAGCATTAAATCTTCAAAGTAAAACTGCTCAATAATTAGCAAATGTTGTTATAACACACAAAATAAGAAGTTTGGGAAATCGTATATTATTGGAAAATCGTATATTGTTGTCTATTCAACTAAAAATTATCAGATTTTGAATACTGTTCAAATTCGACGATATTCAGATTATCTATTCTCTTGACTTTTTAACGCCTACAAAACAAACAATGCAACCCCAAGACGATAAGCTCTATAAAAAACTCGATGTGTCCCTTCTCAAACGATTGCTGAAATATCTCAAGCCATATACCCGGTGGATTGGTATCGGTTTTCTGCTTGCAATAGTTTCTTCTTCCCTCCCGCCCCTTCGTCCGTATCTCACCAAAATTGCAATAGATAAATATGTGGTAACTTCAGAAGCAGAAGGTTTATTATCAATGACCTTGCTTATTGTAGGTGTAATGGTCTCCTCTGCCATTGTGCAATATTCTCTGACCTATCTTATGCAATGGATCGGTCAAAAAGTATTACTCGATATTCGTCTCGCAGTATTTAAACACATTCAAAAATTTTCTCTTCGGTACTATGACACTACTCCTGTCGGACGGCTAATCACCCGTGTAACTAACGATGTGGAGGCATTAAATGAGCTTTTCTCATCAGGAGTTGTTCTGATTATAGCTGATGCACTTTTGATACTTGCAATTGTATGTTTTATGCTCATCACAAGTTGGAAACTTACAATTGCAACTATAGCTGTCCTCCCACTTCTCTTCATAGCCACCACAGTTTTTCGCAGAAAAGTCCGAGTGGTATATGCTCAAATTCGCAGTCAAATTGCACGTATGAATTCTTTCCTGAATGAATATATTACAGGAGCGACAACTATCCAACTTTTCTCTCGCGAGGAACCTCAATTTCAAACATTCAATGAGATAAACGACGCTCATACAAAACTACAATTACGATCGGTAGGATATTATGCCCGTTTCTTCCCTGTTGTGGAAATGATTGGGTCTCTGGCTCTCAGTGCTATTATTTGGTTTGCAGCCAGAACTATCTTTTCAGGTGAAATGACAGTAGGTGTCCTAATAGCATTTATGCAGTTTTCGGAAATGTTCTTTCGCCCGATTCGTGATTTAACTGAAAAATACAATACACTCCAAAGTGCTATGGCAGCCGCCGAAAGGATTTTCGGGCTTTTGGATACCGAAAATGCGATTGAAGATTCTCCGAATGCAATAGCAATGACTTCTTTCAATCAGTCTATAGAATTTAGAAATGTCTCTTTTGCTTATGACGGCAAAACTCCTGTATTGAAAAACCTCAGTTTTACTCTTAAAAAAGGAGAAACAATTGCAATAGTGGGTGCAACAGGTAGCGGAAAAAGTTCGATTATCAATCTCCTATGCAGTTTTTATGATTTTCAGGAAGGCGATATTCTGATTGACGGGCTTAGTATCCGCTCAATTACACAAGAGTCTTTAAGGTCAAGGATTGCTCTTGTTTTGCAAGATGTATTCTTATTCTCAAGAAGCGTAGGAGAGAATATTTCGCTTGGCAGGGAGTTTATTTCAGAAGACGGGATACGTGAAGCAGCTGCGGCATTAGGTGCATCAGAATTTATTGAACAATTACCCGAGGGCTACGAAACTCAAATGATTGAACGTGCCGCAAATCTTTCAGTAGGACAAAAACAACTTATCTCATTCAGCCGTGCTCTGGCAACAAACCCCGATATTCTTATTTTGGATGAAGCAACATCAAGTATCGATACCGAAACCGAGCAATTAATTGAACGGTCGATTGACCGATTACTGGATGGAAGAACTTCGATTGTGATTGCACACCGGCTTTCGACGATTCAAAGGGCTGATAAGATTCTTGTGCTTCACCAAGGGGAAATCCGCGAAATGGGAACACATCAAGAGCTTCTTGCACTAAAAGGGCTGTATGCAAAGCTCCATAGATTGCAATATAAGGAGAATTATCGCTCAAAAGAAGTTGAGTCTATATAAAAAAAGTGGTGCAATGAATATTCACTTATTCCTTCAATCACACTCAATATTTTACAATAAAAGGTATGTATTAGACACTTCGACGGGTTCAGTGTGACAGAACCAACTTGTCACACTGAACCCGTCGAAGGAATCAATTACTTGCCAAATTTTGACAAAGAAGATTTTGATAACTATATAAAAAACAATAAATTATCTATCTTGTCAATTCATCAAAATATTAAACTTATAGTATATTTTCAATTCTCGCATACACCTCTTCAACATCAGCATTACCGTCGATCGAAATTAACTTCCCGTGATTTGTATAATAATCTAAAAGCGGAGCTGTCTGATTATTATAAATATCCAAACGGTGACGAATCACTTCTTCCGAATCATCCTTACGCCCACGCTTCAACATACGGTCAACGATTTCTTCATTTGCAACTTTGATATTGATAACACTGTCAATTTCCTTTCCTACAGCTTCAAGAAGTGAATCAAGTGCTTCCGCCTGACTTTGGTTGCGAGGAAAACCATCGAATATGCACCCATTAGAGTATTCAGGTTTATCCATTGCTTCTTTGACTATTCCTGTTACTATTTCATCTGAAACAAGTTGACCCGACTCTACAATTTGTTTTGCTACCCTTCCAAGTTCTGTTTGTGCAGCAATTGCCTGTCGCAATGCCTCACCGGTTGATAAATGAGGAATATTTTTTCTCTCGGAAAGAAGTGCAGCTTGTGTGCCTTTGCCAACTCCCGGCGCACCAAATAACACAATAATCATTCAATCTCCATGATAGGTTGTATATTCAAATTACAATAACATCAGAATCGACATAATATCTAAACGTAGCAGAAGCATTCAATCTATTTTACAAAAATACAGATAAAACATAAAATAGAATAGGGTTGAATATATCCCATGTTATTTTCTAATGTAGATAGAAGGAAATACATTATTCAAATTATTCTGTAACTGAGTAGAAAAACAATTAACAATATAATAATTTCCAATTTAGATTCACTAATTAACCCATTTCTTCTAGCTACTACTACTGTTGCTAAACAGTTCCCGATTAAATTTACAGAAGTCCTCGCCATATCCATAAGCTCATCCACTCCAAATATTACTGCAACACCCACCGCACCAATTCCCGGCGGGAGCGATGGAATACTATTGAGTGTGGCAAGTAATATCACAAGCGAGGCTCTCGGTACAGCTGCCACACCTTTGGAAGTAATCATAAGTGAAAGCATGAGCATTATCTGCTGTCCAAAACTATAATGGAATTCAGGATTTGAAGTTTCAACCGCTTGAATTACAAACACAGATGCCATTGCCAAATACAATGTCGTTCCATCAAGATTGAAACTGTATCCTGTTGGCATCACAAAACCTACAATGCGTTTCGGTACTCCTAATCGTTCCATTACCTCCATTGCTTTCGGAAGTGCAGATTCGCTGCTGGTAGTGACAAATGCGATTGTAAACGGCTCGCGGACTGCTCTAAGAAACTGTTTAATCGGTACACGTGCAATAAGTGCTACTGTACCCAGAACAAACACAACAAACAAAATGAGTGCAAGATATAACGACCCGATAAGCATTCCTAAATTTTTCAAGACATCTAACCCCTGATGTCCTATTGTTGCTGCCATAGCTGCACCTACTCCAAATGGGGCGAACATCATTACATAATTTGTGAACTTGAACATCACTTGCGCCAGTGATTCACAAAATCGTAGAATTGGTTTGCCTTTATCGCCGATTGCAGAAACTGCCATTGCAAAAAGAATTGAGAATGCAACAATCTGCAATACATCCCCACGCACCATAGATTCAATAATACTCGAAGGAAAAATATGGACAATAGTTTCAATCAATGATTTAGGGTGATTTTGAGCAATTGTCCCAAGTTTACTTGCATCTGCATTTAGTATGACACCTGCCCCAGGGCGAACAATATTTACAACAGTCAATCCTAAAAAAAGTGCAATAGTCGTTACAATTTCAAAGTAAAAAATTGACTTTGCACCCATTCGTCCGATTTTTTTTAAGTCTCCTCCTCCTGCAATTCCTATCACAATTGTTGAAAACACAAGTGGGGCAATTATCGACTTGATCAAATTCAGAAAAATATCACGTATGAACGAAATCTCTGTTCCAAATGTGGGGAAAACCCAACCAACAACCAAACCTACCACCAGACCTGCAAGAATCTGAGTAGTCAGTGAGAACTTCCACCATTTTTTAATAGTACTAACTTGGGGCTGCTGAGAAATCATCATAAGAATTTTAATAAAATTGACTTAGAGAATCTTACACTTAAAACTGTTCTAAAATACGAACATCGTTTTCATACAATAAACGAATATCATCGATTCCTGTACGGAGCATTGTAACCCGTTCAATCCCGAATCCAAAAGCATAACCACTGTAAATTTCCGTGTCAATTTTACAGTTTTTGAATACATTAGGGTGTACCATTCCGCAGCCGCATATTTCCAGCCAACCGGAATACTTGCATATTCTGCAACCCTTGCCGCCGCATAAGTAACATGAAATGTCAACCTCTGCACTTGGCTCTGTAAATGGGAAATAGGAAGGTCTGAAACGAAACTCTGAACTCGAGCCATACATTTCCTTTGCGAATGTAATAATCGTACCTTTGAGTTCCGCGAATGTAACGTTCTTATCGATACATAACCCTTCTACCTGATGGAACTCTGCAAGAGAGCGCGCACTTACTGCTTCATTACGATACACTCTCCCGGGCATAACAGAGCGTATAGGTGGCTGTTGAGACTGCATCAGACGAATTTGCACAGATGATGTATGAGTACGCAGGAGTAAATCACTTCGCTCATCCTTAATGAAAAAAGTATCTTGCATATCCCTTGCAGGATGGTCGGGAGCAAAATTCAATGCTTCGAAATTATGATAATCATCTTCCAAATCTGCCGACTCAGCAACAGAAAATCCCATTTTACGAAATACTGATAAGATTTCATCAAGTGTCTGCATAATTGGGTGGATACTTCCCTTTTTACCTCGTCTCCCATCTAAAGTCACATCAATTTTCTGTGTTTGATTTTTTCCGGATTCAAATTGTTCTTTTAATCTTGCGAACTCATTTTCTGCGAACACACGAAGTAAATTCAGTTCTTTGCCAATCACAGGTTTATCTTCTTTCGGTACATCTCGCAAGCGTTCAATGAGACCTGTTAGGGTTCCTTTTTTGACAATATGGGCTAAACGGAATTGTTCGAGAGATTCGGATGAGGAAATAGTTAAAAGTTCATTTTCGATTTGAGAACGGAGTGTACTAATTTCATTCAGCATGAGTAGTTATATTGATTGTAAATAAAATCAAATGGAATTTTTACAAAAAAGAAAGGGCGTCCACCAGTGAACGCCCTTGCAACTTACAAAAAAACTGAAATCTAACCTATAGCTTTGCGAACAATAACTGCAAAAACTGCGGGTTGATTCATCGCCATATCAGCAAGAATTTTACGATTAATCGAAATATTCTTTTGTTTGAAAGCGTTCATCAGTTTCGAATACGTTGTACCGTTTAATCGGGCGGCAGCGTTTATCCGAACAATCCACAAACTGCGAAACAGACGTTTTTTACGACGACGATCGCGATAAGCGTGTGAAAGTCCTTTCTCAATGTGATTCTTTGCAATTGTCCAAACTTTACTACGTGCTCCCCAATATCCTTTGGCAAGTTTTATAAACTTGCGGCGACGGCGGTGGGAAGCTACTTTATGTGTAGAACGTGGCATGACGTTACTCCTTAAAAATTAGAATGAGGGCAAAGGGAGAGCTTCTTATATTCCCCTTTACCACAAAAAAGAAAATTTACTCAGTTTTTTAGCGCAGAGCAAGAGCGCGTTGAATGAGCTTCATATCCGCTACATCGATAAGACCCGACTTACGCAAATTGCGTTTGCGTTTACGTGTTTTTGACGTGAGAATATGGCGCACAAATGCATGATTACGGCGAATTTTTCCGCTACCTGTTATGGTAAAGCGTTTTTTCGAGCCGGATTTTGTCTTCATTTTGGGCATTGAAACACCTAAGATTAAATAAAAATTAAACTACTAAAGAACTATCAATTTTTTGGAGTGGCGGCAACAGGCTCAGCAGTATCGCCTTCTTTCTTTTTCTTTACTTTTTCAGGGGCAAGGGTTACTGAAAGTGAACGACCTTCAGAGTGAATAGGCTGATCGATTTTGGAATATTCCGCTAGAGCAATTACAAATCGTTCTAAGAGAGCCAATCCTATTTCCTGGTGTACTATTTCACGTCCCTTGAACATAACTGTTGCTTTTACCTTATGTCCTTCTTCAAGAAATTCAATTGCATGACGTGTTTTGAAATCAAAATCATGAGTATCAGTACGCCATTTGAAACGAACTTCCTTCAGAAGCTGTTGGTGTTGTTGCTTCTTCTGCTCTTTCTCACGTTTTTGCAGCTCATAGAGAAACTTTCCATAATCTATAATTTTGCAAACGGGAGGAATAGCTTGGGGAGCAATCTCTACCAAATCTTTTTCTTCAGCATTCGCCAAATCAAATGCAGCTGCAGTTGTCATGATGCCTAGCATTTTGCCATCTTCATCTACCACACGGACCTGCGGCACTCTTATATCTTCATTAACTTTATGAGCGCGCGCTTTATCTTGCGGACGATTCTTGGCAAAGTCTCTGCCAATCGGCGAGCCATACGGTCTCGGTACAAACGGTTTTTTCAAATAAAATACACTCAATGATAAACAATACTGTTTTAGGGGAACACAAAAATACTTTCTTATACAGTAATAACAAAACAATCTAAATCTTTTTTTGCATTTTATTGGAAATTATCCTACTTTGTGGCACAATTTGCACTTTTAGCAGTCCAATTTCTCATTTTTCTCTCTAAATCTTTATGTCTGAATTTATCCGAAATGATCAGGAACTACGCCGACTCGAAGAATTACAGCATCTTCGGAGCGCAGGAATCAATCCCTATCCCTCTGTTTTTGAAAAAACCCATTCTTCTGCAACTATTTTATCTACATTTTCTGATGAAGATCCTGCTGCAAGTTTTGCAGTTACCATTGCAGGTAGAATAATGGCTATTCGCAAAATGGGAAAAGCTACATTTTGCCATATCCAAGATGCAGAAGGAAAAATTCAGATTTACATTAAAAAAGATGATTTACCTGAATTTTACGAATTGCTTCCGATGTTGGATATTGGTGACATTATCGGAATTGAAGGGTACGTTTTCCGTACCCGTACCGGCGAAATTAGTGTGCATTCACGCACTGCTACCCTCCTCTGCAAATCACTTACTCCAATTCCTGTCCCAAAAGAAGAAACAGATGAACTCGGTAATAAAATTATGCATGATGCTTTTGGTGATAAAGAAATGCGCTACCGTCGCCGTTATGTGGATTTGATTGTCAATCCTCAAATACGTGATGTCTTCCGCAAGCGTTCCAAAATCATCACAACGATGCGTAGATTTTTCGATGATCGTGGATGGTTGGAAGTGGAAACCCCTATACTGCAGCCTCTTTATGGAGGTGCATCAGCACGCCCTTTCACTACTCATCACAATGCACTTGACATTCAATTGTATATGCGTATCGCACTCGAACTTTATCTGAAACGTCTAATCGTTGGTGGATTTGACGGGGTATATGAAATCAGTAAGAATTTCCGTAATGAGGGGATGGATAAAACCCATAACCCCGAATTTACAATGATGGAAATATACGTAGCTTATAAAGATTACGTATGGATGATGGAGATGGTTGAAGAGTTGTTCAGTACGATTGCCCATGAAGTAAACGGTTCATTCGAGGTGCAAGTAGGGGGTAATCTTATTAATCTTGCACCACCATACCGACGTGCTACAATGTTTGATTTGTTGAAAGAAGCAACCAACTTAAATCTACGCGGTCTTAATCGTGAAGAATTGCTTATTGCTGCAAGGAAACTAAATATTGAAGTTGAAGCTACTGCATCTCAAATGAAAATTCTTGATGAAATTTTCTCTCAAACTGTTCAACCGTCTCTTATTCAACCAACTTTTGTAATGGATTTTCCGGTGGAAATGTCACCACTTGCCAAATCTCACCGTTCTGAAGATGGACTTGTAGAGCGATTTGAACTGTATGTGAATGGTGATGAGCTTACCAATTGCTTTACAGAACTTAACGACCCTATCGACCAACGTGAACGACTTGAACAACAAGCATTAAACCGTGCAGAAGGCGACGATGAGGCAATGCAATTGGATGAAGATTTCCTTTATTCAATTGAAGTAGGATTACCACCAACAGCAGGACTTGGAATAGGCATCGACCGTTTGGTGATGTTACTTACCGGGCAGGAATCAATTAGAGATGTATTATTTTTCCCGCAGATGAAACCGGAGAATAAATAACTCGAAATAGAAAATCATAACATATTAAAATATAAGAACTTGTTTGTCACACAGAGCCCGTTGAAGTGTTAAATTACTTGCCAAATTCTTTTTGGGTCAGGTTATATTCTTCATTAAAAAAATACTTACTTGGCGAACTGTTAGACACTTAGACGGGGCTGAACGTGACCGTATTTTTTCGATATTGAAAATAGTACTTAAATCAAAAGTGATACTATATCTTTTAGAAAATTACCGTATCCCATGAACATCACCTATTCACAATGGATTGAAACATCCGAAACTGCCGAGCAACAACTCGAAAAGCTCTTGGGGATGTTCACCTACCTTTTGCTTCAAACAGGCGGGGATATAGATGATGTACTCGAGATAATGGAACTCCTTGATGACCGATACCAAATTCTCGGTGATATGACCATGGATGAGTTTATCGAGCAAATGCGAGCAAGAGGATATTTGGATGAACAGGATGGTAAAGTAAACTTTACTCCAAAAGCAATCCAGAAAATCCGTACTGATGCGCTTGCGGAAGTCTTTCGCGGGTTAAAGAAGTCTGACTTTGGGAATCACGAGACACCACATTCAGGAAGAGGAATTGAACGGCTACCTGATACAAGAGAATTTTCATTTGGTGATGCTGCTAATATCGACCTTACCCAAACTATTACCAACGCACTGCAACGCCAAAGTGATATTGATTCTTTCAATTTACAGGAAGATGATATCAGAGTATATGAAACCGAACATTTTGCTTCATGTGCTACTGTGCTCATGATTGATATTTCTCATTCAATGATTCTCTACGGTGAAGACCGAATCACTCCGGCAAAACAGGTAGCTATTGCCCTCACTGAACTTATCCGTACAAAATTCCCAAAGGATATGCTCGAAGTGCTTGTCTTTGGCGATGAAGCTCGTCGAGTGAGTGTGAATGACATTCCATTTATAAACGTTGGACCATTCCATACCAACACTCGTGACGGCTTACGCCTTGCACGCCAACTTCTCAAAAAAAGTCATGGAAAGAATAAACAAATCTTCATGGTGACTGATGGAAAACCATCTGCAATGTTTGATGATGCCGGACGGCTTTTCAAAAACTCAATGGGTTTAGACCAGCGGATTGTTAATAAAACTCTCGATGAAGCGGTTGCATGTCGCCGCGATGGAATTACAATTTCAACATTCATGCTTGCAAGAGACCAATATTTGGTGGATTTCGTTGAAGAATTAACGACTATCAACAAAGGTCGGGCATTTTATTCAGGTTTGAATAAACTTGGTGAAACTGTTTTTGTAGATTATTTGAATAATCGCAGGAAGAATTTTAGAGGGTGATACTAAGATTTCACAATGGGTTTACTACAAAGTACTGTAGGTTATCACTACAGATATTTAGTGCTTTAGGTTAGATTTAGATTACGTAATTGACATTGACAACTCCCTTCATTTTCAATTATCGAAATTAGTTGTATTAACTAACTTGATTTCAATCATTTACACCGAAACAAATGTACTTAATCACTGTGAGCTTTCACCTCACTTATCCACCATTAGTATCCATTCCTTAAGCACTGCTTGCAAATCGTCCTTCCTATCTATTGCATCATCCATACTTGAAAATGTAGCAATCCTTCTACCATCAGGATACTTACCTTCCAATAATCCTGTCTGATCGTTGATTTTTGAACCGGTTGGGAACACAAGTAGAACAACATCCTTTTTATGGAGATTGAATACAACAATATCTCGTTTGTATTCTTTTGGGTCAAAAGGTTGCATTTCACCGGAATAATAAAAACTTGGTGAGTTCCATTTTATTTGTTCTTCGATTTTGTTGTCTGATGTTAAAATTACTTCCCTTAAAAATTCAACAAGTGGCTTAAGTGGATGTTCTAAATTGAGTAAATAATCAGTTACTTGCTCTTCGTTTGTTAGTTTGGTTTTCTTAGCCATTGTTTTATTTTAAAAAAATTTCATTTCATGGCAGTTCTTCTACTTCCCATACGGTTTTTCAATATATCTATTGGCTTCCTCATGAGAGCTTTGGCGGTCATCCCATGAGAGTACTTTTTTGTATTGCATAATCGCAAGGTCACGTTTACCTTGCATATCATAGATATTACCAATCTTAATATTTACCTTTACAGTAAACCCTGATACATCTTCATCAAGATGTCTTCCCCCTTCATCGCATTTATAAAAGTACCTGAGCGCAGAATCAAGTTGATTACGATTCATCAAGCCTACGCCAACGTAATACAAAGACTCTCGTGCAGTAAGAAGATCGTAAGAACCATTCTTCTTGTCGATACATTTCCTTAATGCATCACGCCACGTTGCTTCGTATTCGGCATTGTACCCAAGTTGAACCTGACCAACCTTCGCTTCGGTAGAAGCGTACTGAGCTCGTTTACTTGCAGTAGCAAGTTGCAATATTCCTAATTGTTTATCTCCGCTTGGCAGGAACAGCATCGCAGCTTTTAAGATAGGATATTGTTCAGGCAAAACAGCTGCAAAGTAATTATAAAGCCCCGCACCGAGCATCACATCGTGGTTTTGAGGTGCAAGTTTTTGGCATTCCATCAATAGGTCAAAACCGATACGACCATCGTCCGCAGCTTTTAAGTATTGTTCACGAGTTGCGTAGAATCTCCCGCGATACCCGACAGCACCGCCCTTGAAAAATATAGCAGGTACGTCAATTCTGTTTTTCTCTATTAAACGGTCACATACTTCTATTGTCTTCTCAATTTTCTGTAAGAAAGCATCATCCAATTGTTTTGACCGGCTGCTCGTTGTAGTAATACGCCACCATTCTACCATAGCGTCGAGGAAGTATCCGGCAGGATGTTCAGGATACAGCTGACGAACTTTACTGAAATTGGCTGCAGCACTGTCAAATTGGAGGTTGTAGATTTGCCGTGCACCCTTTTTCACTAAAATATCTGCATCAGTGCGCATAATTGTCCACTGGGCAGAAACGGAAACTGAGCAAAGAAACGTAAAGACAATGGTGACTAACGAGAATTGAAGCATATTGATTTTTCTGAGATTAAGAGTCAAGTTTTTTGTGTTTATTGATTATTAGTATATATTTTAGTTAAATTTTGCTGCTTGGGTACTAATATCTATATCTTTATCATTTGGGATCAATAATCTTGAATTACTTCACCCTCTTTATTATCCACGCATTCTCCGACTTTTCAAAGCCGATATGTGGATAATATTCTGCTGCCTCGGGTGCAGCCAAAAGTAGAAGCATGGATTGTTCTCCAATTTCCTTTTGAACCTGATTGATAAGTTGCTGCCCTATTCCCTTACGCTGGTAATCTTTATCAACAGCTAAATCGGAAAGATAACAACAATACGAAAAATCTGTTAAGGCACGAGCAATTCCAACCAGCTTCCCTATGTGATTCCTTGCTGTAACAATCAGATTAGCATTTGCAATCATCATAGAAATACGTTCTAAATTATCAACAGGGCGACGAATACCCGATGCCCGAAAAACCTCGGCTACTTCATCGACAGACGGAGCTTGTTCACGCTGGCAGTGTATCATTCTTTTCAGTTGTAAGTGTTGCAATATGTTGCAGAATATGCTCTTTCATCAAATTTTCCACTTCCTCGTGAGCTGTACCTTTTATCATTATCGCAAGCTGAGGACAATATGAGGCATAGTTTGCACCATTATCATATCTGCGGATAAGAATTTCGTAATCATTTGGATTCGTACTTTGAGTGTCGGACATTATTAATTCCTGAAAAATAAAAAATAGATGAATGGCTGCAAAATTACAGTAAATTTTCCTTAATTTGCCGTTTGAGACTTTGTTAGATGCTAATTTTCTTGGGCGAAGACGAACTTATCCAAAATTTAGCGGGTAATTTATAAAATTGATATTAATATTATGAATTCGCAAACAATTCATCTCCTAAATATAAAATCCAAAGCATAAAACTATGAAATATAAACATCTATTGCTTGTTATTCTTATTATTCTACAAGGAACTTCTATGGCTGATGCTGCTTCCCCCGAACCTGACAAATCTAAAGATCAATCCGACTCTCCTGCTGCAATTGTTGCAGCCCCTACGATAACCAAACATACCCTTTCAATAAACGGCAAAGCGATAAATTACACAGCTACAACCGGATATATGAAAATTAATGATGAAGAAGGGAAACATAAAGCAAATATATTCTACATTGCCTATACAAAAGATGGTGAGAAAACTGCAACACGCCCCATTACTTATACCTTTAACGGAGGTCCGGGGTCATCGTCTGTGTGGTTGCATTTAGGTGCTTTAGGACCGAAACGTGTATTGCTTGCTGATGATGGTAATGCACTCCCCCCGCCCTTTAAAGTTGTTGATAACGAGTATTCCTGGTTGGAATTTACCGACTTAGTGTTTATTGATCCTGTCGGGACAGGATACAGCCGTCCTGCAAAAGATGAAAAACCGGAACAATTTCATGGGATAGATGAAGACGTAGCCTCCGTCGGTGATTTCATTCGTCGCTACACTACGCAAAACAAACGATGGTTATCACCTAAATTCCTTGCCGGGGAAAGCTACGGTACAACTCGTGCTGCAGGTCTATCTGGATATTTACAACAATCCTATGGAATGACTCTCAACGGAATCATACTGATTTCAACTGTACTTCAATTCCAGACTTTACGTTTCGGTCCGGGTAATGATATGCCCTATTGGTTGTATTTACCGGCTTATACAGCAACTTCATGGTATCACAAAAAACTGTCATCTGATTTACAGGCTAATCTCAAAAAAACTGTGGATGAAGTTCGAACATGGTCAACAAATGAGTATTTACTTGCCCTTACCAAAGGAGATGCTCTAACTTCTACCGAAAAATCTGCTATTGCCGAAAAGTTATCTCGATATACAGGCTTGAGCAAAGAGTATATTCTTAATTCCAATCTCAGACTTGATATTCATCGGTTCACAAAAGAACTGTTACGCTCTGAACGTCGTACCGTAGGACGCTTGGACAGCCGCTTTATGGGGATTGATTATGATGCTGCCGGAGAAAATCCTGATTATGACCCGAGTTACGATCCTGTAATTTTAGGTCCGTTTACAGCGGCTATGAATGATTATGTCCGTACAACCTTAGAATATGAAAATGATTTACCGTATGAAATTTTGACAGGAAAAGTTCACCCTTGGAATTGGGGTACAGGAGAGCGCGGCTATCCTAATGTAGCTGAAACGCTTCGTGAAGCAATGAGTAAAAACCATAATCTCAAGGTATTTGTGGCAAACGGCTATTTTGACCTTGCAACTCCTTTTTCTGCTACTGAATATACAATGAATCACTTGGGCTTGGAGGCACCCCTTCATGATAATATTCACATGGAATATTATGAATCGGGACACATGATGTATATTCACAAGGAATCTCTTGTGAAATTCACACAGGACATTGCAAAATTCTTAACATCTTCAATTTCGAAATAACTGATACATTCTAACTAAGTATTAAAATATGGCTCTTCTCCGCGCCAATAATATTGTCAAATCGTATTCTCTTCAGTCTCACAATGATACGCCGGTATTAAGAAATATATCCGTAGAAATTCAAAAGGGTGAATTTGTTGCATTGGTCGGACCGTCCGGTGCAGGTAAAAGCACTTTATTGCATATTCTCGGACTGTTGGATGAACCCGATTCAGGGGAAATTATATGGAGTTTCTCTGAAAAAGACTATTTAAACAGTCATCTTTCGTCAGAACAATCAGCAAATGTGAGAAATAAAAATGTGGGGTTTATATTTCAATTTCATCACTTATTACCGGAATTTACTGCATTGGAAAACGTTATGATGCCGGCTCTCATTGCAGGAGAAACATTTGCACAATCCAATATGAGGGCTAAAGGATTGATGGATAAAGTGGGGCTTTCTCATAGAGCGAATCATAAACCTTCAGAACTTTCAGGTGGTGAGCAGCAGCGTATAGCAATAGCACGGGCACTTGTCAATTCCCCGCAACTTGTTATAGCAGATGAACCGACAGGTAATTTAGACACAGCCAATGCCGAAGCAGTTCTAAAGATTATTCAAGATATCAGGCGCGAATTTTCTCTTACGTTCGTCGTAGCAACCCACAGTACTGAAGTTGCAAGCCTTGCCGAGCGAATTCTTACGATGAGAGATGGTGTGATCATCTGATTAATTATATAGTACAATAATGACAACAACAGATAAATACATAAACCCATTTACTGACTTTGGATTCAAAAAATTATTTGGAACTGAAGCAAATAAGGATTTACTTATAGATTTCTTGAATGAACTCATTAAAGAGCAAGGGAAAATAACCGATTTAACATATCTTAAAAATGAGCATATCGGTCGTTCTGAATTTGATAGAAGAGCCATTTTTGATATCTACTGCGAAAATGAACGTGGTGAAAAGTTTATCGTTGAAATGCAGAAAGCAAAGCAAAATTATTTTAAAGACAGAAGTTTGTATTATGCTACATTTCCTATTCGAGACCAAGCAATGTCCGGGTCTTGGACTTTTGAATTGAAAGCAATTTATACTGTTGGAATTCTTGATTTTATATTTGATGAAGATGCCCATGACAATGATTATTATCATTATGAAGTTAAGTTGATGGAAACAACTAAAAAGGAAGTATTTTATGATAAACTTACTTTCATTTATTTAGAGTT
>JACPWH010000050.1 GCA_016197185.1 Ignavibacteriota bacterium | reverse complement strand
GGAAGTTTATACCAATCGGAATAGGTCATGCGTTGATTCTCTATGCTATGTCGCGTTTGGGTGTTTATCTTATGACTGAGGTTTTTACGGGTGTCAAACCACAAATTGAAGCGATCTATCAAACCCGATCTCAACTTTCATCATTGATAATTGCACCTCTGCTGTTTTTCTTAATTGCGCCGGCAGAGGAGATTTTTTGGAGAGGATTTGTACAGCATCGCATGATGGCAAAACTCGGCTCATGGCGCGGTACAATTTTAACGGTTACACTGTATGCAAGTGTTCACATTTGGGCGATGAACCCAATGTTATTACTTGCTGCTGCAGTGTTAGGTGTTCATTGGGGGATTGTGTACAGACGTTTCGGTTCGCTCATACCGGGAATAATTTCTCATGCTCTTTGGGATACTGCAATTTTTGTTATACTTCCGGTTACATTTTGATATTTGTCTCTGAGGTTACAGTTGCAACAATCGGTTCAACCAAACAAAGCAGAGTATTCTTATCTACGGCAATACCTTCCTTAGCAGTAACATTCGTAATACAACCTGCAACAGGAGATTTAATGGAGTTTTCCATTTTCATTGCTTCGAGCACAAAAAGTGTTTCTCCTTTTTTAACAGTTTGACCGTTCACAATATTGACTGACTTGATTAATCCGGGCATTGGAGCCGGAATTTTAGACACTGATGATTTCCCTGCTTTACCTGAAAGTAAGATTTGATTATAGTAATTTTCTTTTTCGGAGAGTACTTCCATAGGATAGCTGTAGCCGCAGTATGAAACTATCGGTTTTCCTCTCAAATCAAGTTTTACGATCATTGAACGCAGTACGCCATCGTCACCTGTCAGATTAACGACAAACGGATATTGCTGTTCTATGGAATATGCAATTGTTATGCCTGAAACAAGGGCTGAATTTTCAGAAACTGAAACGGTAAGAGGCTCGAGAGAATCATGCAATTCACTGCTAACAAACTTATTAATAGGCATAATAGATATTTTTTGTTCTAAATACACTTTTTCTTTTTGTGAAAAATTAGGTAAAATTTGAGAATCACCCAATGAAAGATGAAATTTTATTAAAAAAAAGCAATGATGACTTTAGTGATAGGGTTCTGCAGATAGTAATGCAAATTCCCTTTGGGAAGGTGACGACCTACGGTCATATTGCGTATGCTCTCGGCTCAAAAAAATCGTCGAGAATGGTTGGTTACGCGCTCAATTCAGTTCATAACCGTGACGAGATTCCATGCCATCGCGTTATCAATCGCAATGGTGAATTAAGCGGTAAGCTCCATTTTGCCACTCCAACGTTAATGCGTGAACTTCTGGAAGGAGAAGGTGTTGAATTTATCGGTGAAATGGTCAATTTATCAAAGCACTTATGGATTCCTGAAACTGTGTAATAAAATATACTCACTTCACCTTACTCGGATAGGAGCAACCCGCTTTGTAATGTATAAGGAAACACTATATTGGTTTCATAAATAGATATTCCTCAAGAAACATATAGAGATCAAAATATCTATAGTTCCTTATGAACACAATATTGGCAGAAACTGTAAAATTTAAGAAATTTTTATGGTAAAACAACCTTACTTTACACCAAAACCGAGAAACCTGCCTTTTATCTCAATTTGAAGTGTTATTTTGCAATTATGTCAAGCAGTTTTTTTCTCATTTTTACGGAAAATTACCGATGAAAATGTTTTTCAGATATAGTGTAGCATCTATGCTCTCTTTAGGGGTGTTTTTTGGTTCATGTACAAAACCCGACAGCAACAATACTCAGAATCAACCTCAAGCAGGCGGTAAACCTGAGAAAGGCGATTGGATGATTATCCACCAATTAAGCGATCCTGAGGGATTGAATCCGATTACGACCTCAGATGCAGGAGCAAGAAATGTATTTTCAAAAATATTTGAACCTCTATTAGATGTAGATTTTGCTTCCGGTGAACTTACTCCGAATATTGCAGAAGCCCTCCCTACCCTTTCGGACGATCATTTAATTTATACTTTTAAGCTCAAAAAGAATGTAAAATTCTCAGATGGTAAACCTCTTACAGCCAAAGATGTTGTTTTTACAATGAAAGCTGTGAAGAACCCACTTCTAATTGATGGAGGAGCACTTCGAAATTATTATGAGTCGCTTGTTGATGTTACCACTCCTGATTATTATACTGTTTTCATGACATTAAACAAACCTTATTTTATCGCAGATGCAGTTCTCGGTAATAATGTTGCAATATTCCCCAAACATATATTTGACCCCAAAGGACTTACTGACAAATATACGTTTGCAGAAACTAATTCTCTCGAAAAAGCACAGGTAAATGCTGCAATGAAGGAATTTGCCGAATGGTTTGGGGCGGCTGAACGCAAAAGAGATGTTAATACTATGATAGGTAGCGGACCCTACATCCTTGAAGAATGGCGTACAGGTGAATCCATCCGTTTGAAAAGAAATGATAAATATTGGAACGGTTCCAATAATCCTAATGCGACTTCCTATCCTGATAAATTGGTATTCAAAACGGTTAACGACCGTAATACTGCGCTCACTACCATGAAGAACGGCGCAATTGATTTTATAGAGTATATGCCTCCAAAATTGTATGTTGAGTCTTTGGATACAACTGCAGTTCCATTCTTGAAAAAAACAAGTTATATCTATCCGGTATATTCATACATAGGTTGGAATGCGTCACGTCCTGTATTTGCAGATAAACGCACTCGTCAGGCTCTTTCCCATCTTGTTGATCGTGACCGTTTGATTAAATCGGTCATGTTAGGTTTTGCACTTCCTACAAGCAGTCCTGTGGATTTCCACCGACCTGAGTTTAATAAAGATCTCCCTGTGTATGATTATAATCCTGAAAAAGCAAAGAAATTACTTGCAGATGCAGGATGGGGAGACAGTGATAACAACGGAATCTTAGACAAGATGATCAATGGAAAAAAAGTTGAATTCAACTTTACGTTTATGGTGAATCAAGGTAACGAAATGCGCCAAAATATTGCAATACTTCTTCGTGATGAGTTTAAGAAAGTCGGTATCAAAGCCGAAGTTCAGCCGATTGATTGGTCGGTTTTCTTAGAAAACAGTAAGGCGCATGAATTTGATGCATATCTCGGTGCATGGGTACAGGATCCTCAACCGCCGGATTTATTCCAACTCTTCCACTCTTCACAAATCTCAAATCGTGGTTCAAATTATGTTGCTTTTAATAACAAGAGAGCCGATGATTTGATTGAAGGAATTCGCTTAGAGTTTGATACGAAAAAACGTACTCAAATGTTGATGGAACTTCAACAGGTGATAAGTGATGAACAGCCATATACATTCTTGTGGAATGTGGTGAATCCTGCTGTATATCACAAGCGTATTCAAGGAGTTAAATTCTATATGCCGCGTCCTGGCTATAACCCGAATGAATGGTGGGTTCCGAAAACAATGCAGAAATATAATTCAGCCAATTAATTTGTAATATCTTTATTGATTCCTAATATTTCCGTAACGTAGACTTGCAATTTCTGCATTACGGACTATGATTAATGAGAAATTACTATTTACATTCATATTATCTTTGTAAACTCTATGCCTAAACGTACGAAACGATTGTAGATGGGCGGACAAAATAAAAAATATTATTTTATGTCTATATCTTTAGAGAACTAGGGCTTTACTTCCTTTATGATTACCCAACCCACCGCAGAAGTATTAATCAGGAAAATTCCGTCCGAACTTCATTTTGCTGTTAGTGAGATATTTCACTCTTTACAGGGTGAGGGGCTGCGTGCGGGACTACGTTGCGTTTTTGTGAGGTTGCATGGGTGCAAACTTCGCTGCTCTTGGTGTGATACTCCTTATGCTTTGGATCATCGCAAACCTGAACATTCTATGGCAGGCGATGAAATCATCAAGGAAGTTCAAAAATATGATTGTAACTTTGTAGAATTCACTGGTGGTGAACCGCTTGAGCAGCATAATGTGTTCCCTCTTATGAAATGGTTTTGTGATAATGGTTATACAGTTGCTGTTGAAACCGGAGGTCATATCAATACAGAGTTTACTGATAGCCGTGTGATTCGAATTATTGATATGAAAGCACCTGATTCCAACATGACATCATTGAATAATTATCATAATCTGGAAATTCTGAACTCGCACGATGAAGTTAAGTTTGTACTTGCTTCAAGAAAAGATTATGAATGGGCTGTCGATTTATGTGAAAAATATCAGATAACAAAAAAATGTGCCGCTGTTCTATTCTCTTGTGTGTTCGGTTCATTGGAGTTTCGAACACTTGCGGAATGGATTCTTTCCGACCGTCTTGATGTGCGAATGCAACTCCAAATTCATAAATTTATTTGGGAGCCAAATCAGCGAGGAGTGTGAAAATTTGTTAAATTTTTATAAGTATGCAACTTACAAATTTTCTTGCCGTACAAGCGCGTGATTTATACGTATGCTTCCATTATATTTATAATATAACGAAAGTCTTGTTTCATTTATTTATCTAAAACTTATGTTTTGTAACTTTAGAAGTACTTTTTTTGCTCTCTCCGCAGTAATAGCCGGAATTACTTCAATTCCTGCTTTTGCCCAAATGAACGCTATCAAATTCGAGGAATATGATATGCCTAACGGGCTTCATGTCATTCTGCATCAAGATAAATCTGCTCCTGTGGTTGCTACTGTGTTGCACTACCGAGTAGGTTCTCGAGATGAAAATCCCCAACGGACAGGCTTTGCGCACTTTTTTGAGCATTTGATGTTTGAAGCAACCGATGATATTCCCCGTGCCACCATCGACAAACATATCGAAGGAGCAGGCGGACAACTTAATGCCTATACTTCTTTCGATGAAACAGTCTATCACTTTGAAGTACCTGCCAATGAAATTAAATTGGCTCTTTGGATTGAATCAGAGCGAATGAGAAAACTCCATGTTGAATCAAAAGGTGTTGAAACACAACGCGGGGTTGTAAAAGAAGAACGAAAGAATCGTACTGATAATACACCCTATGGAACTTCATTCGAAAAGTTATTCAAAAACTTATTCGGGGGCGGCTCATACGGGTGGACTCCGATTGGTTCGGCGCAACATATAGATGTGGCAACAATTTCCGAGTTCAAAGAATTTTATAACAAGTTTTATGAACCGAATAATGCAACTTTAGTTATTGCTGGAGATTTCGATACTAAAATGGCTCGTGAATATGTGGATGCATATTTTGGAATTTACCCCAAAGGTGAGGAAATCAAACGAGAAGATTTCAAATTACCTGAGATTTCAGGCGAATACCGCGAAACTGTTGAAGATACAAAAGCACAATTACCGGCTGTTTATATCGGTTATAGAGGTCCTAAAAAAGGTAATCCTGATGCCTATGCAATTGATATGATCAATACAATTTTGTCAGGAGGACAAAGCGGTCGACTTTATCAACGGCTTGTTGATAAAGATCAAATTGCTGTACAATCATATTCCTTTAATCAGGATCTTCAAAATGCAGGAATGCTGGCTGTAGTAGGGGTAGTTGCACCAGGGAAAACAACGGGTGCTGTTGAAAAAGCAATCTATGAAGAAATTGAAAGACTACAAAAAGATGGAGTATCTGATGAAGAATTTCAAAAAGCACGTAATACCGAAGAAGATAGATTTATTTTCGGCAAAAAGAACGCCTTAGAAAAAGCAGAAGCCCTTGCAAAATATTATACGTATTTTGGCAAAACCAATGAAATCAATACTGAGATTCAACGGTATAACAAAGTAACCAAAGCAGATTTGCAACGTGTTGCAAAACAGTATTTTTCGGTGGACAAGAGAGTTGTTCTCACTTATGTTCCAAAAACAAAGTAATACAATCATCATTTTATTTTCTTATTCAGATTTTTCTATCTAACTATCCTTGTTGTTTATGAAACTACTTAGAAATTCAATCGCGCTGTTTTGTGCCCTAACAGGCATTATTTCAACGCAATATAGTTTTGCACAAAAAATTGATGTTACAAAACGTCCCGATCCTCTCCCTGCAAAAAGTATCAGCTTTCCTGCTTATAAAGAATTTACACTCAAAAACGGGCTTAAAGTGTTCCTTGTAGAAGACCACGAACAACCGACAATTTCTCTTTCGATGCAAATACGTGCCGGTGAAGTATCCGACAAAAAAGCTGGAACGGCTACACTAACAGCTGAACTCTTAACGAATGGTGCAGGCAAACGAAGCGCATTACAACTTGCCCAAAAACTCGACAGCATTGCAATCGGAATATCTGCTACATCAGTTGGCGATCTTACAACCGTGACCGGAGCCGGGCTTAAAAAGCATTTCCCTTTATTTATCTCGCTTTTCTCAGATATCGTAACTAAACCTACATTTTCAAAAGAAGAATTTGATAAAATCATTCCGCAAACATTAGCTGCAATTAAACAGGAAAAATCACGCCCGGGCAGCATAGCACAAGCAATGTCCAGAAAGGTGATATATGGTGCAAATCATCCTAATGCCCGTCGTAGAAGCGAAGCATCAATCAAGTCAATAACCCGTGAAGATATAATTGAATTTCATTCAACACACTATAAACCTAATAATTCAACATTGGCAGTTGTTGGCGATATAACACAAAAAGAACTGACCCCGATGCTTGAAAAAGCATTTGCAGACTGGAAGAAATCAAATGTTCCGCTTACCGAAGTACCCCCTGCTTCGCCAATGCCAGTCGGTATGTATTTTATAGCACGTCCTGGTTCGGTTCAATCATCGATTGCTACTTCCTCTCTTGCTGTTCCATTGAGTAATCCCGATTATGAGTCGCTTTCTTTGGATGCTAATATGCTCGGTGGAAGTTTTGGCGGGAGACTTTTTAAAACCCTTCGTGAAACATATTCATATACATATACTCCCGGTGCATTTCTTTCAAGGGCGAAATTAATGAACCGTTTTGTTACTGTAGCTGATGTACGTAATCCTGTTACAGATTCGGCAATTTGGGTTATCAAGCAAGAAATATCACGGATGAGAGATGAAAAAGTACAAGATGAAGAACTTACCCGTATTAAACGATATGTGGTTGGTAGTTATTTACTTGAATTTGAAAAGTCAAACTTTGTTGCAAATATTCTCCAAAATGCTGATTATAATGGTGAGCCTATGGAGAAAATTAAATCATACCCTGAACGATATTCAGCAATAACTCCTGCTCAAGTGCAAGCATCAGCCCAAAAATATTTAAGAAATGATCAAACTTCAATCATTGTTGTCGGTAGCCCCGACATTCTTCCAAAACTTAAAGCAATGGGTAATGTTTATGAGTATAATTTAGACCTCGAACCTGTAACAGCAACATCGGAAAAGGTAGATATAAGTATTCAGGATCTTTTCCAAAAACATATTCAAGCATTGGGAGGTAAAGATAAGATTGCTTCAATCAAAACTCTCATTACAAAAGCAACATCTTCACTTGAAGCAGGTCCTAATCAATTACAAGGTACTTTTACACGTAAGCAAAAAACACCTCAGTCAGAATCGACAACCTTAGATTTGCAAGTGGTGAAACAGCAAACCTGGTCTAATGAGAAAAATGTTTGGACATCACGAAATGGATCGCCTGCTCAGGAGACCCCGGTTACAGAAGCTCCTAAACAAAAACTTCAAGCAACAATTTTAGTTAGCGGTAAAATGTTGGACTTAGGGTATAAAGCCGAAATTGCAGCTAAAAAAGACGGAAAATATATCGTGAATGTTACAACTCCTATTGGTGATAAAGAAACTTATTACTTTGATGCTCAAACATTTTTGGTATCAGAAATTGACAAAACACAAACTACTCCTTCAGGAGCAATTCAAATTGTAACAAAATTCGATGGATATTCACTTGTAGAAGGTGTTATGTTACCGAAAAAGAGTACTCTGGAGAACCCTGATTTTAACATAACTCACGAATATTCTTATGAAGTTAATACTCCTATTGATGACAAAGAATTTGCACCCCCGGGGAAATGAGTTTTCCGTTTGAGTATATCTCTTATTGCGGAGCGTACTTTTTAAAAAGTACGTTCCGTTTTTTATTTATTTTGAAGTATCAAACCTATATGAAAAGAACTTACAGTATAATCTTTGCGTTCCTTATTGTAACGTCAAGTTTTGCAGGTAACTTACCTGTTCAACCTATTCCTGATTTACTTTTACAACAAATAACTGAGTACAAGGCAAAGGAGCATATTGAATTCCTTGCTTCAGATGCAATGCGAGGGCGGAACACTCCGAGTCCCGAGCTTGAAAAAGCTGCCGAGTATATTGCAGATTATTTCAAAAAAGCTGGTGTAGAGCCAATAAACGGAACGTATTTTCATAATTACAATCTCTTTAAAGTTAACCTTGGCGAACCTAATGCATTCTCTATTAAAACTAAAGACTCAACAGTTGCGTTCAAAATAAAAGATGATTTTATACCATTTGACGTAACAGGAGCTACTACACTTGTAGATAAAGAAATTGTATTTGCAGGTTATGGAATCTCTGCTCCCGAGATTGGATATGATGATTATTCAGGAATTGATGTGAAAGGAAAAGTTGTTGTAGTTATCAGAGGAGGACCAAAATTTGATGATACAACTTCACCTTTTACATGGAAAAAAGGCGGTATTCGATATATGACACATGATGTAAAGGCTGCTACTGCAATTAAAAACGGTGCAATAGGTATGATTGTTTTTAACAGCCCGAGATCTTCGAATGCACTCCGTGCAAGTGGCTTCCCATGGCCATCGCTGTTTCCAAAAATGGCATCGGATGCCTTGCCTCTGAAAATTAAATCCAATAAAGAGTCGTTGCTTGCACATTTCCCTATTATTCATTGCGGTGAACGTGCTGCGATTACTCTTTTCGGAACAGTTGAGAACTTAAAAAATGCGCAGATTGCAATTGATACACTTATGAAACCTGCATCGTTTCTTCTTCAAAACGTTAAAGTTGAGGATTTAACAATCACGACAGTAGAGAAGGAATTCACTGTTCGTAATGTGATGGGTATTGTAAAAGGGAGTGAAAAACCGGATGAATATGTTGTTATAGGAAGCCATTATGACCATGTAGGAGCAAGCCAACCTAATGATCCGACAAAAGATTCAATATATAATGGAGCAGATGACAATGCTTCAGGCACAGCAGGAATGCTTTTGATGGCAGAAAGCTTTGCACAAACAGACCCTAAACCTAAGCGTTCAATTGTTTTTCTTGCTTTTAGCGGAGAAGAAAAAGGACTTCTCGGATCGCAAGCATTTACAGATAATCCTCCCTTACCCCTTGAAAACTGTGTATCTATGCTTAATATGGACATGATAGGAAGGGCAGAACAAGATTCCCTTTGTATAGGTGGCAATACACGATGCAAAGAACTTGCAGACCTGAATGAAGTGGAAAACAATCAGATTGAAAAACCATTCTCACTTCATTATAATATAGAAAATTTCTTTTTCAGAAGTGATCAAGCTAATTTTGCCAAGAAAAAAATACCCGTTTTGTTTTACTTTACAGGTGAACATAAAGACTATCACAAAGTGACTGATGAAATTTCAAAAATCAATTTTCCCGACTTAGTGAGAATTACGAAGCTATGTGCCAGAACTGCTTGGAAAACAGCTTCGATTGACGAAAGATTACCTTATACTCCGCAGAAGAGTGACAATATGGATATTATACATTGACAGATAATATGCTCCCCCTCTTTCCTCAGTCGCCAATTATCCGTATTTTTGTAATCTGTAAAAACAGTTCTTTACCTTTATTTTCGTTTCAGAGAGTTTCATGGAAAACAAGATTATTTTTTCAATGGTTGGTGTAGGCAAAGTTCATAAGCCGAGTAAACAAGTATTAAAAGATATATATCTGTCATTCTATTACGGTGCAAAGATTGGTGTTTTGGGTTTGAACGGTGCTGGAAAATCAACCCTTCTGAAGATTATTGCAGGGCTTGATCAGGATTATTTAGGGCAGATAACAGCTAATAAAGGCATTACCTTTGGGTATTTACCGCAAGAGCCGGAAATGGATAACTCCAAAACTGTGCTTGATATAGTGCAGGAAGGGGCGCAAGCAACTGTAAATTTAATCAAGGAATACGAAGAAATCGGGATGAAATTCGCCGAACCTGATGCAGACTTTGATGCATTGATTGAACGTCAAGCTAAACTTCAGGAAGAAATTGACCGCCTTGGCGCATGGGATATTGACAGTCGTTTGGAGATGGCAATGGATGCTCTCCGTTGCCCTCCAGGCGATACTTCGATAGCTGTTCTATCGGGTGGAGAGCGTCGCCGTGTTGCATTATGCAGATTGCTTTTGCAACAGCCGGATGTCTTACTTCTGGATGAGCCGACCAATCACTTGGACGCAGAAACTGTTGCGTGGCTCGAAATGCACCTTGCAAAATACCCGGGAACAATTATCGCTGTTACACACGACAGGTATTTCCTGGATAATGTGGCACAGTGGATTTTGGAACTTGACAAGGGGCAAGGTATTCCATTTGAAGGAAATTACTCAAGTTGGCTGGAACAAAAACAAAAAAGACTGGCAACTGAAGAAAAGCAAGCCTCATCAAAGCAAAAAGAACTTCAACGAGAGCTGGAATGGGTACGAATGAGCGCACGAGGAAGACACGCCAAAAGCAAAGCGCGGATAACGGCTTATGAACGAATGGCTGATGAACAGCAGGAAAAACGAGTAGAAGACATTGAAATTTAGGTGTTATCGGTGCAAACGGCGCAGGAAAAACTACGTTGTTCAGAATGATAACCGGTTTGGAGAAACCTGATTCCGGAACTTTTACAATAGGTGATACTGTAAAACTCGGTTACATTGACCAAAACCGTCCTCTCAATCCTGAGAATTCAATTTGGCAGGAAATATCAGGGGGCGATGATATTCTCTACTTGGGTAATCGTGAAATGAATTCACGTGCATACGTTGGGAAATTTAATTTCAACGGAACTGATCAACAAAAGAAAGTAACGATGCTTTCGGGTGGTGAACGTAATCGTGTACACCTTGCAAAAATGCTCAAAGAAGGCGCGAATGTCCTTCTGCTTGATGAGCCGACAAATGATTTGGATATTAATACACTTCGCGCGCTTGAAGAATCATTACAGAATTTTGTAGGTTGTGCAGTAGTTATATCTCACGACAGGTGGTTCTTGGATAGAATCTCAACACATATCTTAGCATTTGAAGGAGACAGTAATGTTCGCTGGTACGACGGTAACTACACTGAATACGAAGAAGATCGACATAAACGACTTGGCATAGCAGCTGACCAGCCACATCGCTTGAGCTATCGAAAATTGACCCGGGAATAAAATTTAAGGCACAACATTGATAGTATATGAAGAGTCTCTGTTAGATTTTTAATTGAAAATCAACAGAGATTTTTCATATAGTCCTAAGTATTTTTTGTTGTGGGTATAATAAAATTCAATTAGAACTAATCCCGACAGGATTAAATGTTTATAGAAATTACGTATGGCTTGAACATTCGACCCCGACGGGGTCGAATTGAACATAGCTTCCTTCTTTCTATAAATATATGAATCCTTCGGATTTTTTGCTTTGCAATTTATCCGTGATTCATAAAAAAAATCTTGAAACAAATTTTTACAAATCCCCTACTGTTTATGTGCGGATTTACCTACAAGTATGCTCATAACAAACTATAATACCATTATTATCGGAGGCTGTGCTGCAGGGCTATTCTGCGCAATTGAAGCCGGAAAACGAGGCACTGTTCTTGTAATAGAACATGCTGAACAGTGTGGAAAGAAAATCCTTATTTCCGGTGGAGGACGTTGCAATTTCACTAATATCAACACCAAACCTGAGAACTTCATATCTCAAAATCCTCATTTTTGTAAATCTGCACTTGCACGGTTTACTCCTTCAGACTTCCTACAATTGGTTAATAAACATGGAATCGCATACCATGAGAAAAAGTTAGGGCAACTATTTTGTGACGGCTCATCAAGACAGATTTTGAAAATGCTGTTGGATGAATGTGCTACTGTGAATGCTCAGATATTACTGAGTTGCAAAGTCAGTAAAGTTTCAAAGGATAGTGAATTTATAATTGAAACGAATCAAGGAACTTTTCATTCAAATTCACTTGTGATTGCCACAGGAGGACTTTCGATTCCTAAAATGGGAGCAACTGATTTTGGTTTGCAAGTAGCTAAGAAATTCTCAATACCCATCATTCCCCCGCTCCCTGCTCTTGTTCCCCTCACCTTCTCACATAAAGAAAAGATACTATTCGAACCGCTCGCAGGTGTTTCTGTTGATACAATCACTACTGCAAATGAAATGAGTTTTCGTGAAAACATCCTTTTTACTCATCGAGGACTCAGCGGACCGGCTATTCTTCAAGCATCCTCCAATCATTCAATCGGTCAGCCGCTCGAAATTAACCTGTTGCCTGAAACAGATATTGATATCGAACTACAAAAACACCGCTCCTCCACTGCCGAAGTTAAAAACTTCTTAGGAAACTACCTGCCCAAACGCCTCGCTGAAGTATGGTGCGACCGCCTCAAAATATCGAAACAAGTATCACAATTAACCCGCACTGAGCGTGAGCTATTTGCACAAGAAATTCACTCATGGAAATGGACACCGTCAGGAACAGAGGGATTCGAGAAAGCGGAAGTGACAACGGGCGGAGTCGATACGAGCGCACTATCCTCCAAAACGATGGAAACAAATGCTGTGAAAGGGTTGTATTTTATCGGTGAGGTCGTGGATGTTACAGGATGGCTTGGGGGGTATAATTTTCAGTGGGCTTGGGCTTCAGGGGCAGCTGCTGGGAGGAGTGTGGAGTCTGTTTAAATTGAAGATTTATAGCCAGTCTAAAAAAAAATGACCTTGAGAATAAAATTATTGTCAAGGTCAGAAACATTTGTTTTCTCACACAACCAGTTGCTTTTTCAAAAGGAAAAATAATAATCTAATGAGGTTTGATTTTGATAACTACACTTCCGCTTAAAGCAAAGCCAACATTAGGATTAGGAAAACTTGCCTCGTAAATACCTCTGACATCAGTTATCATATTGCTCCCTTTCCATGTAGTGCCACCATCAGCTGTATAATAAATAGAGCCATAGTAATTTCCAAAATCTCCTCCTGAATATTGACCTAGTCCAAAAGCATATCCGGTAGTTTTACTTGTGAAAACTAACTTATGTATATTAGTAGGTGCATTGGGTAAATTCATCCATGAACTTCCAAAATCAGTTGATTTAGCAATCTGTGTACTTCCTGCTATATAGATTACATTTTTATCAACTAATCCAAAAGTATGTCCACCTGATTGTAGGAAAGGGTTTGATGAATTCCAATCAATACCGCCGTTTGTAGTTTTAAGAATCATTCCCCATACACCTGTTATAAGTCCATTGTTTACATCCGAAAATTTCACGTCTAGCATTTGCCCGCCAGTATATTCTAATTTAGTTTCATGCCAGGTAACACCCTTGTCCTTTGTTGACAGAAAAGATTTACCACCAACAGCGAAACCTGTTGAATTGTTTGCAAAATAAACTGAATTCAATTCAATTTTTTGAGAAAGACTTAATGGAACACGATTCCAATTTTGACCTCCATCGCTTGTATGAATAATAATCGCACCCTCAGGAATACACCCTGTTCCACTGCACGCATCTTGACCTCCTACAGCAAAACCTTCGTTTACGTTAAGAAAATAAATATCAAAGAGAGGTAACAATGTATTTGTTTTCAGTGTAATCCATGAATTACCTCCATTTGTTGTTTTATACATTGCTCCATCATATCCGCCAATGTACCCAATGTTTTCATTAACAAAAAAAATAGAAGTCAATCCATCTTTAATATCCGGTTTGTAGAATGTCAAATCAAGACCTTCAATAATTACATTTTCTACTTTTGAATCAATCTGTGTCGGTGGGTTGTCAGAGCAGCTGACTATGAAAGAAGTAATAACGAGGAGAAGCAATAAATTTTTCATAAAATTATTGAATAAAGTGGTAAATAAGGTTTTGTAAGTGAACACTTACAAAGTTAAATATATTTTCTCTTTTTACATAATAAAATATTTATAAATTCAAATATTCTAATGATTTTATGAATATTTCCTAAATCATGAGGTAGATTATCTTCTTTGTAATCAATTACATCTTCGGTAAGTTTTTACTCATTTCATCAGAATGAATTTAATATTCAAATATTTATTTTATAATAAAATGATGGAAACTTAGACAATAGTAAAATCCCATGCAGGGCTCAGGTAATCTTCCAGTGAAGTCACCAATCTCCTATTTCATGTTATCTTAACAATTTTTCACAAAAATTGAAACTAAAACAATTCATCATCCGTAATAACCGTATAGACAGTTCACTATATAGTAAAATTTTCGTAAGAAGCAATGAAGTCATTTTCCATAGAAAGCAACGGGCGGCTTGAAAATACAGCCATTTATTTAAACGGAGAGCAAATCGGCGGGGTTAAGGAAATTTTCCTTAATTTAGACGAGGACGGAGCATTCGATGCAATCTTGAGATACGAAGGTACGGACAAAAGCATTTACACCAAGCAAATCTTTACAGATTATATGGAGAATATTAAAGTTCGTCCTCCAGCCTATTCAGAAGAAGAAGCAGAAAATCTCCAATTACTGACGATAGAGAGTGATGGCGATATTGAAGACACGGTAGTATTACGTAATGAAGAGCCTTTAGACGGAATTGTGAGTTTATTCGTCCATTTAAAAAACAACGCGGCAAAAGACGGAGGAATAAAAGCAATGTTCAGCCGGGCACCTGCATCAACAGAACCTATTGTCTTTCAAGCCGATATTACATTTAGAAACAGTGATGGTTCTACAGAAGTAGAAGGAGTATTTTAATGAAGAAAACTAATGCATCCATGATGGGATGGTTTTTCACAATGTTGACAGTATGTTCACTAATTTTATTGCCGGCACTGGCTGATGCAAAAGGTAGTTTCGGAGGCAGTCGCGGTGGGGGCGGCGGTCGTAGTTTCGGAGGTAGTCGCGGCGGGAGTTCCCGATCATACTCACGCCCGAGCAGCCCTTCGTATTCAAGACCAAGCAGTCCGTCAACATCGTTTGGTCGTTCGTCCAGTCCGACACCCCGCTCAAGTTTTAGAGGTAATCGTCTTAATTCAAGTTCGGATTATACAAGGTCGTATGGTATTCCACGCCAAAGTACGCGCATGGCTTTACCAAATGGAACCGGGGCAAATCAGAATTATGTAGTTCACAATTATGGTGGCAGAGGTGACGGATTTATGATGGGATATATGATGGGAAGCATACCATTCATGTGGCATACTCCCTTCCATCCTGCATATTATTACTCTCGTCCGAGTTATGTAACAATGCCTGACGGTTCGGTTGAGGTTTATCCACCCACATTTTCATATTCAACGTTGATTTTTACGTTACTTGTTGGTGGGCTTATTGTATATATAATTGTAAGGATAATCCGCAGTAGAAGCAGAGCCGGTACAGATTATTCTAACTCTTCGTTCAGCTAAACAATTATTACGAAAGTTAACCAAAATGCAAAGCGGCAATCCTTAATCAGGATTGCCGCTTTGCATTTTGGTATTCATATTTTGCTATTTATTATTTATTATTGCTTTATTTTTGATAAATATATGAAGATAGAACAATTGAATGTATTGGTACATTAACTTTACAGCTATACTTCAATATCAGCATCCTTTTTCTAAATATAGCTGTACGTTGTTATTTCTCGCAAATTTATCTTCAGTCATGAGTATATGTTATAATACAACAAGTATGGCTAAAATATCTCATATCATTTGCACTGAATTGATTCTATGATTCATACATACCTCTATTAGCGCAAAGATTGATGTTGAGAATTTCGTTTTCTATAGTTTTTTCAGCAATATTTGTTTTGCATCCTCTTTCACAACAGCATTGTAGAATTTCTTGAATTCATCATATTGATTGGTTTGCACAAGTGATTTTTTGTAAATGAATGTTCTTTTTGCATTTAGAACGCCTCCTGAATATGAATATTCAACTGAATAATCTGCTATTGGAGAACTTATCTTTTTCGGTTTGGGTACATCTAACGGTTCGAAATCAGCAGGAAGTTTTATATTCATTTCTTCATAAGAAGTATCCACACCGCTTCTATATTTCATCGGATATGTCCGTCGTTCATACGAAAGAGCGTCGTCAGCCCGAAGGTCATCTCTCCAAGGAATTTTTACTAATTTGAAATCTCCGGCATCTGTCATATAATTTGGGATACCACAAGTATATTTATATGTTACCGAAGATGTAAGGTCTTCAAGATTTGAAACATCGAATTTTGTTAATTTGACACTCGGGAACTCTGAACTCAGTTCACTTTGCATTGATTTTTCACGTTCACTTTGGGTTTTGCTACGGAATCTTGCCCTCAAATTTGCTGTCAGAACACCTGTATATTCCGTTGAATTATCAATAACAGCATTATTCAATTCATCTAATGTCAGTGTTGTTTTAGCAATCATATTTGGAGCTGCTGCCTGAACCCGAGGTAAGGTAATTGGTGCTGAATTACCTGTTTTTATGACAAGTGAGAATGCATCTCTATCCATTGTAGGGATAGAACCAACCGGATGATTATTCGCAGTAAGGTCTAAAAATGTAGGTGGATTGGAACCATTGTCAACAGCTACAATGCAGTGATTAAATTCAATCGACGGGGGAATATTATTACGCTGCTCTTCATCGCCGCTATTGACAAGCACATAGTTCGCAGGTATTCCTACCTCGCGTAGCATGGCTATGCCGAGAGTTGCAACATCCTTACAGTCCCCTATTTTGTTAACGAGAACATCTCGAGCTTTTTGCGGGATAAGACCTGATTGCCTAAACGACACACTTGAATATCTAATATTTTCAGTGATGTAATCATAGATTGTCTTGATTTTTTGCTCTTTGGTCAATGCAGATGGGTTCGGCATAAGTTCATCAACTTTTTCTTTAATTTCATAGGTTGACTGAGCTTTTGTTTGAGCAATTTCTGCATACCAGTTTACCAGATAATTCCAATCTGGTATGGATGAAATCCGTATAAGTTTCCCTACTTCTTCAATATCAGGCATATCCGCTTCATACACAATTGGCTCTTGATTTTGCATTTTCCACTCAAAGAGTTGACCATCAGGTGTAGTGGTAACTTTTGGTTCAATGCTAAGATTCTGTGCCTGATAATGGAAATCCATTCCTTTGGGTATCAGGAGTGAAAATTCTGCGTTCTTATATGGAAAATAACCGTTAAAGTAAAATTCATCCCAAAAATGCTCGGCAAGTTTTCCAGAATTATAATTTCTGATATGCCATTTGATATAGATGAAATCATTTTTTTCGAGTGACTTAAAAACAATATGATTTTTACTGATGTCGCCTCTAATTTCAGAGCCGTCGGATTTTATTGTTACTGCTTTTTCAATTATCAATGATTGGGAATAGGAGTTATAACTTAAATAATATTCCTTAAAGCGGTCAATCCCCTTATCATTAAATAATCTGACTAAGAGTTCCTGTGAGGTTTCAGATGCACCTTGCGGATACACTACACGTGTTGACTTATCCAAAATAATTGCGGCTGTGGCTTCGGGTTGCTTGTCGGCAGTAGGAGCAGCTTTTACCAAGCTGTCTATATTCCCTTCTCCGAGGATTGTAAAAATTGCTTTTTTACCATTTAGTTCACGAAGAATATCACGACTGTCATAGTCGGTAGGAATGAATCGAAGTGCTTTTTGATATGATTCAATCGCTTCAGCGTTTTTCTTGTCGCTCCTTTGAACTTCACCCAACTTAGACCAATAATTACCGCACGAGGGGCAAAAAGAAAGTGCTTTGTCCATCATTTCTGCTGCGCGATCATACTTTAAGAGACCTGAAAAAACATTTGCCATTTGGAAATAATACCCGGGTGAAGCCGGTGAATACTCCAACATTTTTTGATATGTTTTTTCCCATTCTTCAAATTGCGATGCTTCCAAATATGCTTTGGCAAGAAACGAAAGTGCCCCGTCAGAATAATCGCTTTGTAGGAATTTTTTGAGTATTTCAATTGTTCCATCCTGCTTCTTTGTCATTTCATAATCAATAAGGCAAACCAAATTGACATATTTCCAATTTGTCGGAAATTTCTCATACCCTTCTTTTGCCAATTGAATAATCTTTTCGCGTAATTTCTTTTTACCGTATAACTCAATTCTTGAACTTAATACTGATTCCGACCCCGGTTGCAGTTTTTCCAATTTATTCAGAATATCCTCTGCATGGTCGAAGTCTTCATTATCTAAATATTGAGAGTATTTATATTGAAGTGCGTCGATTAAGTCTTTTCCTAATGCTACCATCTTTTCATAAGTTGTTATAAGTTCATCACGCTTACGTCCGCGAGAGTAGGCATCAAGAAAATATTTATAAATAAGTCCGCAATTGGGAGAGAGTTTCTGAGCTTTTCGTAGAATTAACTCCGCTTCAATTGCCTGATCATTTCGCAAATAGCAATCAGCAAGCATTATGTAGTTTTCTATATGGTTCGGATTCTCTTCAATTTTCTTTTTGAAAAATTCCAGCGCATATAAAGGAATAATTTGCACAGAAGTTGATGTTACTTTTTTGTATTGTTGCGGCTCATTTGTTGATTTTAACCCGATAATCTGCCCTCCATGTGAATCGGTAATCCTTGCAAGAAAATTACACCTTTCAAGTTCAGAACTCCCTACTTTTACAAGTAAACGGTTCCATCCCTCCTGAAGTTCGGTTTCTACAATATATGTGTCGAAATCATTATTCGTTTCAAGGGAGTCTCGGATGATTTCAAAGTCGTTCAGGTAGGTCTTGATTGAACCGGAAGTCCCGATCCGAACACTTACTGTTTGCTTTTTTGGAGAAAAGACAAAAGTATTTGCATACAAGATTGATTGTCTGTCGCCGAAATATGATTGAAAGTCAAGCCACTTATCTAATTTAATAACAGGTGGTATAAACCATCGTGCGGGAACATTGTTTTTACCTAAATATTCCTTCTTCATATCAAATTCCAACTCAGGGGCATAAACAGTATTAAATCCGCTTGCAGAGATATTCTCGAACGGACCTATAATCGCCCAATTTTCAAGAGCACCTATTGCCTTATAATGCTCTTTGGCTTTTTCCAATTGACCTTTTCGTTGATAGATATTACCAAGCACTTCATGAGCCATTGCTTTGAGAATACCTTCTTTATCACCCTTTTTCGAAACAGATTCCATCATTTCCTGGATACTTGGATTAGTTTGTTGCCCTAAACTAATTTTGGCAGTTACCCATTCTGCATAGAGATATGGACTTGGGTCTTGCTCCGATGTAAGAACATTTCGGAATGTTTCCCATGATTGTTTTTCCTTACGCTCAATTTCATAGAGAAAAGCAAGACCTATATATGCCCGAGTATTTTTAGGGTCTGCTTTTATTGCCGCTTGAAATTTTTGCTCTACAAGTGTGTGGTCGTTTTGTTCCCAAGCCTTCCATGCTTCATCTACCAGATTTGAACTTTCGGAAGCTGTTGCAATAACATAACCTCCAAGCGTCACAACGAAGAGAAGAATAATTCGTATTTGGTTCATATACTTTGAAAATGAATTTTTTTGTGAAATATAGTAATTGAGAAAATCTGCGTTATAAAGGTTGCAAAACTAATCAGTCATATAGATTTTGATTAGCATATTTACTATTTTGTAATCCCGAACATTTTTAGGACAAATGCATATTGAAATGCAATTTCTTTTAAATAATCAAAACGTCCCGAAGCACCAAAATGTCCTGAATCCATATTTGTTTTGAGGATAATTGTATTGTTATCGGTTCTTTTTTCTCTAATTTTAGCAATCCATTTAGCAGGCTCCCAATAGGATACTCTTGGGTCGCTTAATCCTGCCAGAGCAAGAATATGTGGATATGCTTTTGATTCTACATTCTCATAAGGTGAGTATGAGAGCATGTAATCGAAATATAGCTTTTCATTTGGGTTTCCCCACTCTTCATATTCACCTATGGTCAATGGCAAGGTTGCGTCAAGCATTGTGTTCATCATATCTACAAATGGAACTCCTGCAACAACTATTGCAAATAAATCGGGACGCATATTAGTAACTGCTCCCATGAGTAATCCCCCTGCGCTTCTACCCTCGACTGCAATAAGTTTGGGGGCAGTATATTTATTTTGAATCAGAAATTCTGCACAAGCAATGAAATCGGTAAATGTATTTTTTTTATTGAGCATTTTTCCTGCATCATGCCACTCTTCACCCATCTCTGACCCACCGCGTATATGTGCAATGGCATAAATTACACCTCTATCCAACAAGCTCACAATTTTAGATGAAAATCCGTCTGTCATGGATATTCCATACGATCCGTAGCCATACAGGTAAAGAGGGTTCTTACCGTTGAGCTCTGTCCCCTTTTTCATAATTATTGTCAGAGGGATTCTTATCCCGTCGGAGGCAATTACAAAAAGTCTTTTAGCTTCGTAGTTTTCTTTTTTGTATGTCGGTATTTCGGTTTGCTTTACAGTTGAGATTTTACCTGAAACAAAATCATAATCAATAGCAGATGGTGGAGTAATGGGCGAGCTATAACCCAAACGAAACTCTTTAGCATTCGGCATGAAATTTTTTCCATGTGAAATAGAATATGTTTGCTCTGGAAAATTGATATATCGAACTTTATTATTCGATAAATCTTGCACTCTAAATTGTTCTAATCCTGATGTTGTTTCCTTCGCAACAAGGTAATCATTAAATACCTCAAAACTTTCAATAGTGGTTTCAAGGCGATGTGGAATCAATTCTTCCCAATTACTATGTGAAAAATTATCCATCGAAACACTCATCAGCTTGAAATTCTTGGCATTTTCGTTAGTCTTAATATAGAACTTTCCATTAGCTGAGTCAATCTGATACTCAATTTCATGGATTCTTGGTGCAAATAACGTAAGTGCATCACAATTACTATCAGCTTCTGCAAAATAAAACTCACTTGTTGTTGAACTCTCAAGACCGACCAAAATTATAGAATTGTCTTTTGACTTGTCGATTCCAATTGAAAATGATTCATCATTTTCATGTAACAACAATCTATCATCTATTTGTTCAGAACCAAGAATATGACGTAAAACTTTGTAAGATCTGAAAGCTTCGTCCAAAAGATTGTAAATGAATGTTTTGTTATCATTCAGCCATACTACGCTCCCGCTTGTATCCTCCAGTTTATCAGAGTAAAGTATATTGGATGCAATCTCTTTTACAACAATTTTATAGCGTTCAGATCCATCAAGATCGTATGAATAAGCAAGTAATTGGTGGTTAGGGCTAACTTTCAGTGTTCCTAGTGTAAAGAAAGGATTGCCTTCAGCGAGTACGTTTACATCCAAGATAATTTCTTCAGGTGCATCCAAACTTTCGAGCTTTCTGCAATAAATGGTATATTGTTTTCCCTCTTCAGTTCTTGAATAATAGAAATAGTCATCCAATCTATCGGGAGCGGTTTGGTCAGCTTCCTTTATTCTTCCCCGAAGTTCATTATATAATACTTCTTGTAAAGGCTTCGTATCGTGCATTACAGTTTCTGTAAAAGCATTCTCAGCGTTTAGGTATTCGATCACTTCCGGCTTTTCTTTACCTCGAAGCCATGAGTAATTATCAATGAGAGAAATATCATGAATAGTTGTTACTTGGGGAATCTTCACCGCAATTGGAGGGGTAGTCGATAGGTTTTGGGACATATATACTTTAGAATTACTTTAGATTAGAAGAGTAATAGGATTTTTAAAAATTCTTGCAATATCGAACATCCTAAATGAACATCAAAAATTAGCAAGTTACTAATAACACGAATTGGGCAAAGATTGATTGTTAAGAAAACTTTACCGTTACCATTTTTAACAACAGATTAACACTTAGTTTTTGGATTTCTTCTGAAAATTTTTCATTTCCGAGAGTTATTATATAACGCTTACTAATTCTTCCAATCAAAAACAAGATAGGTATATTGACTTTATCTTTATCTTCATTTTCATCAATAATTCGTATTTTGCAGTGATACTCTGTGATATATACTCACATCGATGAAATTCTCATATATTCAACTCTTATTCAGGTTATGCTCTTTTTTTCATCATTGCGTCGCAATCTTGCTCATCCTGCAATTCTTGTTGTTTTAGCTCTCATTTTAGTTCCAACATTATTCTTACCTCTCGGGATTGACCAAAGCATTTTTGTTCGTGGTGGTGAAGTTCTATTCGGAAAAGGGAAACTGTACATAGATTATTTAGAAATCAAGCCACCGCTCCTGTTTCTATTCTATGGAATCGGAGGAACTCTCTTTGGGAACAGTGATATAAGTTACCGTTTTTTTGATTTTCTGTGGCAACTTTTGACTATATATTCACTGTTGTACTGTGTTCAAAGGCTAACTCAACGTAAAGTAACAGGTATCATCTCAGCAGCAGTTTATGCAGTTCTTTATTCTTCAATGG
>JACPWH010000133.1 GCA_016197185.1 Ignavibacteriota bacterium | reverse complement strand
ATCCCCTAGATTAAATCCGATTGCATCAATAATATAATTAGCTTGCATTGCACGGAACTTCAAGTGATTATTACCAACAACTTTCACCCCGTTAGCACTTGTTACACCCTTTGAATAAAAAATTGGCTTGGGATTATGATGTCCGAACGGTGCAAATTGTTTGATAATTTGAAACATATTCGGCGATAATTCATTGAGAGCTAATTCTGCATCAATCAACAGTTCGGGTATTAACATCTCATCTGAAACCTTCGCTTTGGCAATCTCATCAAAAGCTTCACGAAGTGCAGGAATATTCGCTTCTTCAAGGGTTAATCCTGCTGCGTGCTTATGACCGCCGAACTCCATCAGATATTGTTCACAACCTTTCAATGCACTATGAATATCAAATCCCTTGATGCTTCGTGCTGAACCCTTTGCATGAGTATCAATCGTAGTAAGCATAACCGTAGGAAGATTATACTTTTCTACAAGACGCGATGCAACTATTCCTATTACTCCGGCATGCCATGTAGATTTATGGAGAACGAGCGAATGACGTTTCTTCTCTTTGAGCAATAATTCAGCTTCTTGTTTTGCCTCGGCAAATGTAAATTCATCGAATGTTCTTCGTTTGCGGTTGTCCTGTTCCAATTGCTGGGCAATTGCGAACGCTGCACCCTCATCGGTTTGGGTCATCATCTCAACAGCACGTCGTGCATCCCCTACTCTTCCTGCTGCATTAATCCGTGGAGCGAGTCCGTAGATAATGTTTGATGTTGTAAGATTACCCGGCTTCATATCTGCACATTCGAGCAAACCTCTAAATCCTGCACGTGTCATTTTATTGAGAATTTCAAGTCCATAGAATACCAAAGCACGATTTTCGCCCACAAGAGGTACAATATCTGCTGTAGAAGCAAGGGCAACAAAATCTAAATATTTATAAGCACGTTCGGGTTCGTTTCGACGGATAGAGAGGGCTTGAGCTAATTTGAAGGCAACACCACAAGCGGCAAGAGATTTGAAGGGATAGCTGCAACCCGGTTTCAACGGGTCTAAGATAGCGACGGCATCAGGTAGCGATTCACCGGGTTCGTGGTGATCGCATACAATGGTTTCAATGCCATATTCTTTTGCAAGTTGAATGGCATCAACAGATGTAATACCGCAATCCACAGTAATAATAAGTGTTGCACCTGCGGCGCGAGCTTGATTAATACTTGTATGCGACAATCCGTAACCGTCCCCTTGACGGTCAGGGATAAAATACTGCACACGTGCTCCAATTTCCCTCAGGAACTGAAGCATCAAAGCAGTACTGGAGGTACCGTCCACGTCATAATCACCATGTATCCATATAAGCTCACCTTTTGATATGGCAAGCTCTATACGCTCTACAGCCGCTTCCATGCCGTCCATCAAAAAAGGGTCGTGAAACTCCTCTTTCGACGGTGCAAGAAACCTTCTGGCTGAAAAATCGTTATCCAATCCACGAGCAGCAAGAACCTGAGCTAAGCCGCGCGGTATATGGAGAGATGATGCTATGTTCTGTACTATACCTTCATTTGTAAACTCACGAAATATCCAACGGTATTTCAAGGAAATAACAGTATATTGTTGTAAAAACTGATGTAAACATACGAAAAATTTAATAAACATTGTCAATTTATTTTGACATGTGGAAAAATAAACTGTGGAATATATCTGACACTATGAAGAAGACTGACTCCCCTAAGCAAAAGAACAAGCCACGCCGTGTTGACGACGAAAGCGACTCGGACGAAACTAAATGGATGGATGAAGTGCGCCGCCACCATGAAAACAAGTCTGCACTTTCCTTTAAAAGTGAGACCAAAACGTTCCGCAAAGAAGATAAAATCAAGCATATAACTACAGAATTCGGACGTGTAATTGCCTCAGAAGTTCGACAATGGATTGTACAGCCAAATGGAAGTACTAAGGGAGAAATCGTATGTTTGGCAGGAGGAACAGTGCATTCACTTCATGAGGATTCATCACTAATTGCAGTAGGTGATGAGGTAGGTTTTATCCGCGATACTAATCATCCTCGAAAAGGAATGATCGTAAGCGTAGGAAAGAGACACACCAAGCTATCGCGCCGAAGTGTCGGTAAAAATACCTCTGAACAAGTATTAGTAAGCAATGCAGAGCAGCTTCTTATTGTTATGGCTGCTGCTGAACCGTTCTATAATCGTAGGTTGATTGACCGATATATCATTGCTGCTGAAAAAGGAGACCTCACTCCCATTATCTGTATCAATAAAATTGAACTGATGCCCGAAAAAATGCTTCGGGATGATATGGCAATCTATAAGACTTTGGGAATCAAAACGATTTTTGTCAGTGCTGAGACCGGCAAAGGAATTCCAACTCTGGAACGTACCCTTAGAGGAAAAATAACAGTTTTTTCCGGTCCATCAGGAGTGGGGAAATCTACAATTGCCAATCTTCTTCTTGGTGAGGAAATGCAAGAAACTGGCGAAGTGAGCCAGCGGACATGGAAAGGACGTCACATTACCACATCAGCCATCATGTATCCATTGGTTAAAGGCGGTTTTATAGCCGATACTCCTGGATTGCGTGAATTTGGACTGTGGGATGTAAACAAAGAGGAAGCGCAGTTCTTCTTTCATGAATTTGACCCCTATTTTCCTCTCTGCAAATACAAATGGTGTTCTCATACTCATGAACCGGGCTGCGCTGTTATTGAAGCATTGAATAAAGGCGAGATTGATTCTGAACGGTATCAGAGCTATGTGAATATACTGGAGAGTAAGGAGAGGTAGAATCTAATAATAATATATAACTTCGAGCTGTCTATACTTTTAAATCTTCGGCTATGTAAGGAGCGTGTGGGTACAAGCCCACCAGTCGCAATCTTGTAAAAATGAAAGCCCTGCTCTTTTTGAGTAGGGCTTTTTTTTGGAATATAGAGGGCAATATTACACCTTTTCAATTTTTATTTCAATACAACTATAAATTTCTAAAATATTTGGAACCTTAAATGTAGTACCAAAACCCTCATAAGCTGCTGGAGGTCCTAAATGACTTGAATATTTTTTTTCAAGTACATCATTAGTATTTTTTTTGAAGCACTCTTTTAATTTTGAAGTTATACTATCTATATATTTTAACAACTTTGAATTATCTACTGCTAGGGTTATTTTGAATTCGGGTATATTGCTTAATGATACACTTTGAATTTTGATTGTAAAAGAAACAATTTGGTTTGTAAGTAAATCAACTTCTATATTCCTATGATTAGCAACACCTATAATTAATTTGGGTATAATTGAACCCTTTTCAATCATTTCCTCTAAATCAATATCTATAAAAGCTAAATCTATAAAATCTCGATGTGATATGTTTTTCGAAGTTTCTTTAGATGCTGCAAAATAAAAATTTCTTGGGGAATCTAGTATATATTCATCAATTTTGTTTGGTTGAAGTGAAAGTGTACAATCTTTAATTGTTGTTTTAGAATTTGAATTTATAATTTTAAGATGAAAAAAAAATCTGATTATTGAAGGCTTATACTGGTTTGCTATTGATGGTATGATTTCATAGTTTCTATCGAATTCTTTATTATCTTCTAAATAAACACTAGTTTTTTCTAGCCACCTTTGTATTGAATTTAAGAATAAAGCAATTACGACAGCAAGTATCGTTCCTCCAGCTGCTAAAAACTGACTTAATATAGTAAAGTTAGGAAAAGACAACTTTTGATATTTATTCCATTCAAAAGATAACTTGTACGAAAAGTATCCTATGGCAATTATTGTTATAATACTTATCAGAACTATTACAATATTTCGCCAATATTGTTTTATCAGTTTCATGTTAATATTTTCTATTATTGACAAACATTCCTAATATTTTCATAAGCACTCTCATCACCCAATTCACCTGCTTTACTCCAATCTAAGCACGCTCCATTTTTATCATTAGTTCTATATTTCGCAACTCCTCTTCCACTATATGCAGTTGCATTATTTGGGTCGATCTTAATTGCTTGATTAAAATCTTGTAGCGCTCCACGATAATCTCTAATCATATTTTTTTCTAATCCTCTATTACTATATAAAACTGCAACTTTAGGAGAGAGCTTAATAGCTATATTATAATCTTCAATTGCTCCTCTATGATCTTCAAGCTTTGTCTTGGATAATCCTCTTTGACAATACGATTCTGCATCTTTTGGATTAAGTTTTATTTCTTGATTATAATCTTCAATTGCTCCACGATAATCTTGAAGTTTTAATTTTACATTTCCTCTTCGGCAATACAAGTTTAATTTTGAATTCCTATGACTGAGAATAATAGCTTTATTATAATCATCTAAAGCACCTTGATAATCTTCTATTGAAGACCTTGAATCTGCTCTTGCAAGATACCCACTTGCATCATTTGGATCAAGTTCTATAGCTTTACTGAAATCTTGAATAGCACCTTCATGATCACCATTTATTGCCTTAGTGGTTCCGATAAGAAAGTACTTTTGTAATTCAGTAGCATCTTCTGTAAAAGTAAGTTTATAGTTACCTGCACTTTGGGCAACTGAGAAATTGTAAGATACTATAAACACAGCCAAAGCAAACATCAATTGTTTCATATATTAATCCAATGAAAATAACTTTTTTATTATCAAAACTACTTATCCTTACATATTCTAGCAATCTGCTCGCGAACTTCTTCAGTTATATACCCTTCCCTTTCAAGCCGAAGTTTATTTTGTTTAATAAACTCGCTTATCTCCTTAAACTCTTCTTCCGTAGGTGGCTCTCCCCCTCCGACAAAGTCTACATCTAATTCTAATGGTTTCATTATTTTACCTCTGAATTTACTAAAACAAGTTCTCCAACCAAGTATTTCCTCAGTACTTCTTTCTGTTCTTTGAAGGTTTTACCTTCCAATTCTTTTGCTATCTGCACCTTTATCCAACAAAAGAATGCTACTGAATCAAAATCTTTTTTTGTTGTTTTATTAGTCTTCATAGTTCGGATGTTCAGGTTCAATTCACAATTTCTTACTTAACCAATTGTATAAGTTTACGCCCCTCCCGCCCCTTTGAACTTATCCTCCTCGAACCAAAAGAGAAAATTAAATGAAGTCAGTGAGCCATACGATTTTGTAATATAGCTTTGGAATTTGATTTTTTCACCTTCCGAGAGTGTTTTATCGGAATTGATTTGCTGCTCCAATACTCGCAAATTATCCCGAACCATAATAATCTTACTCAAGAAACGGTCAATCGGCATTTCATTTTCTTTCATTGATTTGTCTGCCGGGATAAATTTAATCGTTCCGCCCTTCCATTTAGGGGCTTGCTCTCCTGATGTCCGTTTGTCCATTTCGGCTACAATTGCTTTGGCGAGTTCGTGAATTTCATGATAATCCATAGTTTTTCGTAAATTTGAATAATAGATTGGCATTCATCTTCGATGCCTTTGCAGCAATTTAGGAAACCTTTTCCAAACATTCAAATCTTAAATCATTTTTATGACATTTGTGAATCAGACTGATATTTCGGAAATTCTTACTCGATTGTTTTCTCTACATCGCTTTGGAATCAAACCCGGACTTGAACGTACCCTCTCCCTACTTGAACTTCTTGAAAACCCTCATACGAAATTCCCTTCGATCCATGTAGCAGGAACAAATGGCAAAGGTTCCACATCTTCAATGCTTGCAGCAATACTAACTGCTGCCGGATATAAAACAGGACTTTATACATCACCTCATATAAGAGAATTTAATGAAAGAATCCGTATCAACGGTGTACCAATTTCAGATGTGGACATAGCACGATTTGCCGTACCCTTGCTTGACGAATCCGAAAAGGCTTCCACTACATTCTTTGAAATAACCACAGTAATGGCTTTCGCTTATTTCGCAGAACAAAAAGTAGATATTGCAATTATCGAAACCGGACTTGGTGGGCGGCTCGACAGCACAAACGTCATTTTGCCCGAGGTGAGTATCATAACATCCATTGATCTTGACCATACTCAATATTTAGGCTTAACTCTCGAATCAATTACAGGTGAAAAAGCTGCTATTATCAAACCCGAAACACCGGTAGTAATTGCAGAACCTCGAACGACATTGCGT
>JACPWH010000132.1 GCA_016197185.1 Ignavibacteriota bacterium | reverse complement strand
GGATGTATTCGGTGTAAGCTCCGCGTCTGAAATTATGTCGGACGGCACTTCGGACGATAGTGTATTTGATGAATCATGTACAGGTCTGCTCCTCGATGTCCCCCGTTCACGATATTCAATCGGAATATTTAATGGAGATGGTATTCCATCCTTTTCACTTGGTGAAACAGCAGGGGAATGGGCATCCAAATCATTTGAACGCCCTTCGCTATTAATCGGTTCATCCGGTATGACAGCAGATGGTGAGCAACTAACCAAAGGAATACTCAGTAAATTCTCAAATCCGATTCCAATTTTCGGCGGGCTTGCCGGAGATGATTTACAATTACGAGAGACACTTGTTTTTTCGGGTAAGGATTCTACAACTCACGGAGTAATCTGCCTTGCATTTGATTCGGATTACATTACCGTACAAGGTGTGGCTGCAAGCGGATGGCAGCCAATCGGAGCACCAAAACGAATCACAAAGTCGGAAGGTAACATTGTATATGAAATCGACGGAGTACCTGTGATTGATGCTTATGAAAGATATTTAGGCGGAATGAATAATCAAACAACCAATTCCGCTCTTGCTGCAAGTAATTATCCGTTGCAACTCATCAGACCCGAGGGGTATTCCGTGCTTCGTGCCGGTTTGGTGGTAGATACAGAGCGAAACGCAATTATTTATGGCGGTACAGTTCCCGAAGGTTCCACTGTAAGGTTTTCAACTCCTCCAGGGACAACCATTATTAAAGCTGCCCAACAAGCAATGGAGAGTTTCCACAATCATCAACCGAATGCCGATGCACTCGTGCTATTTTCGTGCAAAGGCCGGCATAATGCTCTTGGACCGGGAATAGAAGATGAAATTGAATATTTTCAGAAATTGTGGGATGTTCCTCTTGCAGGATATTGCTCTTATGGTGAAATAGGCTATAATGAAGAAGGGTACTGCGATTATTATAATAACACATGTGTTTTGGTAACGCTTAAAGAACACAAGTCTGAATAAAAGACTTTAAATATTGACATAAATTATGAATGAAATTGAGCAATTACGAACAATAGTTACTTCTCTTCCCTGTTCCGAACAGGAAAAACAAGGAGTACTTTCGTTGCTCAAAAAAATAGATAAAACATTCTCTAAATTAAAATTCAGCTACGAAACCACACTCGAAGCTACACAGCGGCTCACCCTCTTATTAACCGCTACCAGCGAAGACCTTACCATCTCCCTCGAACAAGGCGAAAAACGTTCAATAGAACTAGCAAGAAGCAACGAGGAAATTCTTAGGCAACAGAGCATTCTGGAAGATCAAGCTGCCAAAATTCAGATTGTAAATACAGCACTGCATGAGCGTAATATTGCTCTTGAACGGTTTAATTCAGAAAAAAATGATTTTTTGGGAATTGCAGCTCACGACTTAAAAAATCCTCTCGCCGGAATTACATTATGGGCAGATCTGTTAATTCAATATAGTACTGTATTGCCTCCCGAGCAAGTCCTTGAAAAACTCCAAAGTATCAAGCAATCTGCAAATCGTATGTCGATTTTGATTACAAATTTACTGGATATTAATACAATTGAATCGGGTGGAATAATTCTTAATCCAAAAGAATTTGATATTCTTGAATTGATACAATCATATTGTACCGATTATGCAGACAGAGCGAGTGAAAAGAAAATTACCATCATCCCACCTATTGACTTACCTCATGAATCAATTATAGTAGAAGCTGACCATCATTACACAGGGGAAATAATTGACAACCTGATCTCCAATGCAGTAAAATATTCACCACATTGCTCAACAATTTGGCTACGGGCTGAATGTACTTCCATTCCATTGCATACTGCAAATGATAAAAATAATTACTTTGTTGTTATTTCAATAAAAGATGAAGGTCCGGGATTAAGCGAACAAGATTCTAAAAAATTATTCAAAAAATTTGCAAGGTTATCAGCTAAACCAACCGGTGGTGAATCCTCTACGGGGCTTGGACTATCAATAGTAAAAAAATTAGCAGAAACTATGAATGGAAATGTTTGGTGTGAAAGTACACTTGGTGAAGGAGCAACATTTTATTTTGCTCTCCCGCTAAAACTAAAAGCACCAATTATATCAGAATCAGTACCTGTGGATCAGAATGCTGAACGTAATGAAACCATTAGTGAAATACTGGCAATAGCTAAAGCAAAAATGCGTTCAAACCCTGCAGAGGTTGTAACACCTCTTTTGGAAGCACTTGAATTGTGCACACGACTTGAGATAGTTACCGACAAAGCAAGGGTGCTTCGCTATCTTGGAATTGTCCATATTCGCATTTCAGAATTTTCGATTGCCCACGATTATCTGCAATAGTCGTTATTTCTATATCGCCAGACTAATGATGAGTCGAGGCAAGCTGCTGTTCTTGGCAATATTGGTCTCTCATTCTATAATCGAAGTATGTACGACCTTGCCCTCAGATACCACGAGGAATCGCTCCATTTATGGCAAAAAGTGAGCAGACAATTGGGGGAATCGCAAGCACTTGTTAATATAGGTTTGGTGTATTTTGAACTCGGAGATTTAAACAAAGCACAATACTATTATACAGAGGCACTTAAAATAAAGAGGATTATCGGAGACAGATATGGTGAATCTCTAGCTCTGAATAATTTGGCAAATGTGGTGGAAATACTTGGTGACAATGATAACTCACTTTCTCTATATCAGCAAAGTTTAGAAATTAAACGTGAAACAGGCGACCGCCTTGCTGAAGCAATTACTTTAAAAAACATTGGCTCTCTCTATCTGCGTTTATCTTATTTCGAGCTTGCTTTCGACTTTTGCCGGGAAGCTCTTCAGCTAAACCGATCAATTCAGAATAGAAGCGGTATAGCCAACTGTTTGAGTGCTTTAAGTTCCATTTTGGTAAAGAGTACTGATGATACTGAAAAACTCGAGGAAGCATTGAATTACGCGTTGCAAAGCATCGAAATTTATCGTGAGATTGCAATGCCAATTGGAATTTGTAATTCCCTGTTCGTACTTGCAAAAGTATATATGAACGTTGGGCTTATGAAGGAAGTTTCACCCTGTTTAGAGGAGGCTTTGGCTATTGCGGAAACAATTGGGCAAATTCATCATGAAGCAAATGTTCACCTCCTTTTTTCGGAATATTACGAGTTAATCGGTTCAAACGCAGAAGCTCTGTATCACTACAAGAAGTTTATTGAGCATAAAGAGAAAATTAGTGCGGGAAATTCTATTCAGTTTGATGCACTTCGATAAGGTAAACATAAATTTTTATACAAATTATTTAACAAATACTTGTGTAAATTTGCATTTGTCTGTACATGAAATTGCAGTTATACCGGTTGTTTATCGCCGTACAGCTTCATGTTATAAAATTATAAAAAAATCTCAAGTCATGGCAGTTGTTTTCCGCCGTGTATTGAGTTATTATTAAACTGATATTTCATAACAGGATAAGTCGAGGCAGCTATTACAACAACATTTCTGTAGAAACGCTTGGAAGAAAGGTCGGTTGTAACAACCGACCAGATCTAAAATTGATTTTATAACTTATTAACGCGCGGCGGTAAACAACCGACCCGATCTAAATTACAAACCATACAATCACGACATTTCTAACTTTATATTAAAATCTTATGAGGTAATGTTCTGCATCGATGAAATTATGAACGGTGAACGTTTCAATTTGGTGGAAACACTCGGTTACGACATCTTGAATGCACTCATGGAACGGTTCTCTACTCTCCAAAAAGCAACGGTTCGTATCCGTAAGCTCCATGTACCGATACGCCATATCGTTGATTTTATTGAAGTAGAGCAAACACTAACTCGAGACGGTATATAAATGCTGAATCAAGAAGGGACATTCGTACTTCTTTCGTTGGGAGCTAATTTAGGTGACCGTTTGGCAGCATTACAGTCGGCTGTGGAGTTACTCCAAATAGAAACACAACTCCATGAAACAGTATGCTCTCCTGTTTATGAAACAGAACCGATTGGGTATAAAAATCAACCGCCATTTCTGAATATAGCAGTTAGAGGTAGGACTCCCCTTTCTGCAATTGCATTCCATGCTGAGAGTAAGCGTATAGAACAAGAAATTGGTCGTAAAAGTCGTGAGCGGTGGCATGAACGGGAAATAGATATTGATATTCTTCTTTTTGGAAACGAAATTATCAGTCTCTACAAATTGCAACTTCCTCACCCACGTATGGAGGAACGGCGATTTGTGCTTGTTCCGTCGGCGGATATAGCACCTGATGCAATTCATCCAGTTCTTAGAAAGCCAATCCATGTTTTATTAGAAGAATGTATTGATACAGCTGAAGTTATAAAGACTGAATTGAGTATAAAAACTCTAAATAATTGAATGATTTTTCTCTGTTAATTATCTTTGGATTTTCTATGAAATTATACACATCTATTCTTTGCACTTTCCTTGTAATTGGCATCCTAAGTTCTTGCGGTGGCAAAAAAGACCAAACCGTTCATTCTTCTGCAGCAGGAGGAAAATCGTATGGAGGTGAATACCGCACAAATGAAGCGGGAGAATTGCGGTCACTTGACCCCGTGGGCATCAACGACGCAACCTCACACCATATAGCTGCGCAAATTTATGACAATCTTATTTCGTTTGACGAGAAACTCCATATCACACCTGAGCTTGCCGAAACATGGGAAGTATCTCCGGATGGACTGACTTATACATACCATCTTCGCAAGGGTGTATTGTTTCAAGATGACCCTTGTTTCCCTAATGGCAAAGGACGTGAACTTGTTGCTGAAGATGTGAAGTATTCTTTCACTCGGCTATGCGATATTCGTACACAAACACGAGGTTTCGGATATTTCCAAGGAAAAGTTGTTGGTGTGGATGAATACTTTGAATCAACCCGTAAAGCAGTTGAAGCCCAAAAAGACCCAACTATTACGAATATTCCAGGTTTTGTTGCTTCCGATAAATATACATTCCAAGTGAAACTTACGAGAGCATTTTCTCCTTTTGAATATTATCCTGCTCTCGGATGTATGATGATTCACCCCCGAGAGGCAGTGGAACATTATAAAAAAGACTTTTTCCAACATCCTGTCGGAACAGGGGCTTTCTGTTTCACATCATGGACACCTGACCGTGAATGTATCCTAACCCGCAATCCAAAATATTGGGACAAAGATGAAAGCGGCAATCAAATGCCATATTTAGATAAAATCAAGTTTACCTTTATCAAAGACTTGAAATCACAATTGCTTGAATTCAAACAAGGTAATCTTGATGAAGCGTATCGCATTCCGAATGAATTTTTCGCAGATGTAGTAGATTTGGATGGAAAAGTAAAAGGGGATTACGCAAAATATCAATTACTCAGCCTCCCTGCCCTTTCAACTCAATTCTATGGGATGCTTGTTCCAAGCAAGGAGTTTTCGGATAAACGTGTACGTCAGGCATTTTCGATGGCTGTTGACCGTGAGCGTATTATTAAATATGTACTCAAAGGTCAAGCAGCCGGTGCAGGATATAGTGGAATCGTTCCGCCGTCGATGCCCGATTACAATAATGCTGGTCCCATTACCGGCTATAAGTTCGATATAGAAAAGGCACGTCAACTTCTTGCCGAAGCAGGATATCCAAACGGTAAAGGCTTCCCGACAATTACATTTCAATTGAACTCGGGTGGCGGGCGTAATTTACAAGTTGCCGAAGCAGTACAATCAATGCTTACCGAGAATCTCGGTGTGAAAGTAGAACTCAAGGAAGTGGAATGGGCAAAACATCTTGATGAAGTGGATGCCGGACACTCCATGTTCTTCCGATTGGGATGGGTGGCTGATTATCCCGATCCTGAAAACTTCCTGAATCTTTGTTATGGAAAGATTGTACCGAAAGACGGCTCAGCAAGCCCTATCAATCAGGCACGTTATAATAATCCTGAATTTGATAAACTGTTCGAGCAAGCTGTGGCTACGGTTGACCGCACAAAACGCTTGGAACTCTACCGTCAAGCTGAGCAAGTGGCAATGAACGATGCCCCGATGCTTATCTTATTCTATGATGCCGACTACCGCCTCTTGCAACCGAATGTGGAAGGGTATCATAATAATCCAATGGATAGAAGGCATTATAAGTATATATGGTTGAACCCGTTGAAGAGTGCGGGGAAGAGATAGTATATCATCGGGAACAAATTGCAAATTAAACGGTAGAGATGAAATATTGTTCTACCTTTTACAATAAAACAAATTCTTAGGTATTGATTATAGATATACGGTATTATGCTCTATATATGGCAATGCCGAATCACTACAATACCATGAGGTTATTATTGATATTTGAATAATAGGAATAAAAACAATATTGTCAGACTCCACCATCATAACCCAAACCAAAAACTGGATAAATGCTGTAGTCATCAGCTGCAATTTCTGTCCGTTTGCGTCGAAAGCAATGCTCAAGGAAAGTATTCGGTATGTTGTATTGCCGAATGCTAATGTAGAGAGTAGTTTAGAATTACTCGCCGATGAATTGCGGTTTCTAAAAGATACAGAAAATTTTGAAACAACGTTTATAATTCTG
>JACPWH010000049.1 GCA_016197185.1 Ignavibacteriota bacterium | reverse complement strand
CGTCAGGCTGCCATCGCTCCACACCGCATCGCCGTTGTAGCTCGCGCTCACCAGGTGCGTGTCGGTCACGTCCAGGTCGCTGAAGCTCAGCGTGCCCGAGTCGCTCAGATACCTCCATCGGTAGATTTAAAAATACCGTTGGGTCCTGATGTAAAACCAATTGAGGGGGTTACAAAATTTATACTTTCCAGCATTCCGTCCCTTACTACTATGTTCCCTTGCCACGATACCCCACCATCAGTTGTACGAAGTACATAACCGTTAAATCCGCATATCCATCCATAAAGCGGGTTGGCTGGCAAGAAAAAAACATCCAAATAATATCCATTATCGAAAGGAGGTGACACATTAACTTTCTTCCATTGAGCAGAAGCCGGATTCAACCCGCCAAGAACAAGAAGAAACAGAATTGATAGTATATATAATGAACTAATTCGAGTACAGTATTTGGTCATATTAACTCCGAATGAATATCGGTAAACATTATTTCAGTGGTATGGTTGTGATTTTTTGTTTTTCAAGAATTGAATATTCAATCCATATTGGCATTACCAATCCGATGATCTACAGCAAAAATACCAAATAGCATAGTTGAAAGCACTATTCCCGGAATCATCGGTTCAATTGAACATAAATAAACATGAAATACTTCCGGCAATATTGTAACAACAGAAAGTAATGTCCAAATTCCTGAAAGAAGAGACGAGGCAACCATAATACAAATTGCTGCGAACGGAGTAAGTATTCTTTTTTGAGAAAAGCTTGACAGCAAAGGTATCAATAATCCCGGTACAGCAATAGACGCAGTTTTGTAAATAAGTTGCACAGCAGATGGCAATATAATTGCCATTACAATGCCAATTATAGAAGTAATACCAAGTCCGATTCTTGTATAATACTCTGTTGATCTGTTCTTCTTGATAATTTTTGAGATGATGTCGTTTCCAATTGTCATTCCCGATATGAACGAATAACTGTTCAATGTGGACATAACAGTTGCTAAAAGCGATACAACAAATATTCCTTTCCAAAAAACGGGCAGGATGTTCTCACCTAATGCAGGGAATGCCATTATAGGGTCAATTTTTAAATGTACCTGAGCATACAGTCCTGTTGTAATTGTAAGAAAATCGAAAAGTACCCAGAACAAAACAGAAATCAATATTCCTTTTTTAGCAATTGCAGGTGTTTTCGCAGCAGCAGAACGCTGGTGAAAACTCGGGTCGATAAATGTTTGTAATGAAATGATAAACCACGTTAGAATAACCTGCCAGCTGTTTCCTCCGCTCAATGTAATGTGAGACTCAGGCAATGAAGATATCATCATTGGAATAGAGCCGTATTTCATTATTGCAAAAATCAGTAAAACTCCAAAACCTATATACATCAAGAAGAATTGAAGTGCATTAGTGGTTACATCAGCTCTAAAACCCCCTGTGAATAAATAGAGTATTGAGGCAAGAGTTCCAATTATTATACATATCGGAAGTCCCATTCCTGTTATCATTTGCAATAAGATGCCAAGCATCAATATATAGGCAGCCGGAATTGTTATTATTAAGACAAGAATTGAAGCAATGCGTCCGGCTTCTGCGCCATAATGAATAGAAACTTGTTCAGGAATAGTCTCTGCCTTTGATTTTCGCACTTTCCCTGCAACAAATATCCCGAATAAAGTAGCTGCGCAATAATACGGCAACCCCATACAAACCCATGCTACTACACCTTGAGAATACACAAATTCACCTACGCCAAGAATCAAACCATACCATGTAGCAACTAATGTAGCCACAAAAAGAGGAAGGGTAAGTTGTCTGCCTGCAAGTAAAAACTCAGTCTTCTTATTTTTATTTTGTGATGATAACTTATAAGAGAAAAAACCGATGACTATCACAGCTAAAAAATAGACAGCGATAACAATCAGGTCAACTATTGATAAATTCATAATGGAAGGTTTGTGTTCATGCTTTTTTAAATTCTATTCCACGAAATTACCGCTTGTTCTGTATTTTTGTCACATAATTTTTGATGTTAGTTTAATTTAAGATTTATTATGACACAAACTCTTCAAAATCGAAGTTCCATCAGTATATGGATTCAAGCCATACGCGCTTTCTCATTTACAGCATCAATGGTTCCTATCTTTGTAGGTGCAATGCTTGCTCTTTCATTCGATGGAGCGAAACGATGGGAACTCTTCCCGCTTGTAATTCTTTGCTCGCTTTTGATGCACGCAGGAACAAACTTGGTCAGCGATTATTATGACTATAAAAAGGGAGTTGATTCAGAAGATGCTTTAGGTGGAAGCGGTGTTTTGGTAGGTAAACTTCTCGAACCCAAGAAAGTATTAATTGCCGGTTATGTCTGTTTTGCACTATGTTTTGTTTTAGGGTTGCTGTTTGTTCAAGTTCGAGGAATAAACATGCTCTATCTTGGAGTAATAGGGATTCTCGGCGGGTACTTCTATTCCGGTGGTATCAGTTATAAATTTTTGGCACTTGGAGATATAATTGTTTTTTGGCTAATGGGTCCTCTTATGGTTATCGGTTCTTACTTCGTGATAACAGGTGTGTTCGACTCAAATGTAGCATTAATTTCAATGCCGATAGGATTTTTGGTTACAGCTATTCTCCATGCTAACAACTTGCGAGATATAAAACATGATTCAGAGTCGAATGTCAGAACAGTAGCTAATATAATCGGCTTGGATGGCGCAAAGATTCAATATTATTTTCTTGTTGGAGCAGCATATATTTCAATCGGTGTTATGGTGGTAATGAATATCCTGCCGATATGGGCATTGTTGGTGCTTCTTAGTATTCCTCCTGCAATCAAAAACATGAAGACAGTATCAAACGCAAGTTTGGAGAAAACTTCAGAAATAGCTATGATTGACATTCAAACGGCACAGCATCATTTTTTATTCGGAATGCTACTCATCGCAGGACTGTTAATAGCAGCATTAACCAAATAAACATGAAAAATTTCTACTTCGGAATTTGCATCGCAGCATTTCTTTGGTTTATGATGTTCTCCGTTGTTGTCAAAATCGTACGAGTATTTGAAACCTGCCGCGACATCGGCACCGGCAACATCGGCTTGGCTTGCGAAGGAAACCGTCGCCGTGCCGCTTTCGCTGACGGGCCCGTTGTTGCTCAATGACGCCGTCGGAGCGACGTTGTTGACCGCGACCAGCGTCGTATAGTCGGTAAAGCCGCCGTCCTTGTCGATGATCCGGCCGTGGACCGTGCGCGTGGCGGGACCATCCGCCAAAAAGGAGGCGGGTACCGTCGCGGCCAATGAACTGCTGTTGGCTATTTCGAAAATGCCGTTGTTGTCGAAGTCGTAGCTGTATTTCAAGCCCG
>JACPWH010000048.1 GCA_016197185.1 Ignavibacteriota bacterium | reverse complement strand
GGGTTCAAAGCTAACCGACAAGGACACATATTTACGAATTCCATTGTTTTCATCATATAATTCTGGATTAAGCTTATTATCGACTGTAATATCGTGATAGATCGTATTGCTAGTTTTTTTATCGCGACCATTACTAGAATAGATTAGTTGTTGGCTTGAATTTATTTTTTCAAAATATTCGTAAGTGTACATTATTGAAATTAAGACTAAGACCACTGTTAAAATTACCAAGTATAAAAAAATACTTTTTTTAGACATTTTTTCCATTATGAAATTATATATACATCTATACCTGCAATTTTCCATTGATATTTGTCATTGAGGGGTGCAATGAGAGTATCCTTATTTGCTGAAATTGTTGGAACTGGCGGTGCTAATCCGGCTTTTACGGTATAGATTGCAGATTTCCCTACACACCCCGCATCATTTGTTGCAGTTACTGTATATTCGCCCGCATTTTTTACAATAATTTTTCGAGTTGTGTCACCTGTGCTCCACTTAATCTTATAAGCTGTAAAACCAAAACCAATATCCAATGTTATAGGTTTTCCTTCGCAAGCCGTTGAATCTGCAATATCACCTTTGATTGTAGGTATTTTTCTTGTTGCAACAGTAATAGTAGTAACAGGAGAAGAACCAGAACAACCTGATCCATCAGTTCCAACAACGCTATAATTACCCGATTGCTTTACAAAAATGGATTGAGAGGTTGCCCCTGTTGACCATCTATATGAATTAAAGCCTGCTTTAGCAGTTAATTGCACACTATCGCCATCACATATTGATGTTTTCCCCCCTGAAATTGCAACAGTAACTGCTGGAGCATTACAATTCACAAGATCAGCCTCCCACAATCCGCGCCCAAAAGTACCTGCACGGAGTTTGCTTGCCGAATAATTGATTTCTATGGCAGTAACTATAGCATTGGGCAGACCGTCGCTATATTGCAACCATTGCCCGGAAGAATTATCACGATAATATACTCCTGCATCAGTACCTACATACAATCTGTCGGGAGAATTTTTTTGATATACCAAACAGTTAACCGGAATATTTGGTAAACCGTCCGAAATATCCGTCCATGAGTTCCCACCGTCATCTGATTGAAAAACTGATTTCCCTGAATATACTGATGCGGTTAACCATATTTTACGAGGCGAAGTAGGGTGTATAGTTATACTGCTGATATTGCCACCAGGAAGAGTCATGGGCTCCCATGATGTGCCACCGGTGGAAGTTCTATACATTGTTCCGGGAGTACCTGCATACATATAACTGTTTGATGAAGGGGCAATTGCAAGGTGGTAAAGTACATCGATATTAGAAAAATTTGATATTTTTGACCATTTACTTGTACTGGGAGCAAATTTCCAAACATTACGGTAGCCTACATATACCACTAAAGGCAAGGAAGGATCAAGAACATAAGGAGTAACCCAAGCTCCACGTTCAGCACCACTTGTAACGTAGGAACTTCCTGCAAAGCCGGAAAAATTACCTCCGCCATCCTGCGAACGACTGATTGTACCATATTGTATGGCGGCATACATAACTTTTGAATTAGTTTGATCGATAAGGCAATTCATTCCATCACCACCATAGACCTGTGACCAATTGTTTTCGTTTTTCAAAAGGTTTGTGCCGTTATCTTGAGCACCACCTAATATAGTGTATGCATTGCTCGCTGATGAACTAATACGGTAGAACTGCATAATTCCCATTCCTGTACTCAAATCTGTCCACGTATTTCCATTATTTTTTGTTTGAGAAACACCTCCGTCTGTTCCTGCAAAAACCGCAGAAGTGTTATCTTCTGTAGTAACCAAATCATGAATGTCTGCATGAACGTATGGCTTACCGCCGTCTCCTGTCCAATGGGCATTAATTGACCAAGAACTGCCTCCATTTGTAGATTTCCAAATATTTATTCCGCCTACATAAATAACATTTGAGTTACCCGGTGAAACAGCTATTGCGAGGTCATAAAAACCCTGCTGATTATCACCGTCATTACCCGCCAAAGATCTTCCGAGAATATTAGGCGAATTTGACTTGATCTGCCAGTTTTGTCCTGAATTGCTTGAGGAATATAATCCACCAAAATCCCAATATCCTGCACGTGTACAAAGTGCATAAACCTTTTCAGGATCATCAGAAGTAACTGCAAGTGCAATTCTTCCGATACTGCCGGAAATACCTGTAGAAAGCCCCTGCCACGATACACCTTCGTTTGAAGAACGGAAAACAGAATTCCCCGTACATGCATAAATCATTTTCGAATCATCGGGCTTAAATTCCATATCGTAAATATTACCGTTCTGGATAAGTGTCCATGTTTCTCCACCATTTACTGTACGGTATATTCCTCCGTCGGTTCCTGCAAACAATATCTGAGGGTTTGTGGGTGAAATCAACAAACGATGAATTTTGCGGGCGTTCGAAGTTTGCCAGTTGAGTCCTGTAGGCTCCCATGTTGTACCACCGTCGGTAGATTTAAGCACTCCAACACTATAGCTCATCGGATTTTGAACACCCGATCCTGTGCCGTCACCGTCACCGGTAGCAATATAAATCAGATTTGGGTCAGAAACGGTTGTTGCAATATCAGTAACTCCCAATGCAGGGATACCGTCAGTTTTCGGTGTCCATGTTTGCCCTTTATCAGTACTGAGCCATGCTCCTCCGGCTGCTGTTCCTACCCACATATTACTTGGGAAATCAAGATTCAGATGAATGCGATTTACCCTGCCTGCTCCCCCGCCGACAGGAACACCGAAAGGACCAATTTCTTTCCATTTTGAATCGGTTGGCGAAAGTGTTGCAGCGTCCTGTTTCTGCAAACGGCGTAATTGCTGTGCCCTTGATTTTGCTGTTTCATTGAAAATAACCATCGGGTTAGGGAATTTCCCGTCTGGTGTAACCCTTTGCTGCCAGAACCATTCCCAGCGTTTATACTGGGCGTATCCTCCTGCTTCGGGAAGTTCTTTCCCGTTTTCATCTTCGGTTTTCACATTTTTGTAAAACTCATTAGCTTTTTTTTGAATCTCGAAGAAATTCAATTCGGTCGTCTGCTTTTCCTGACCGCGAACAGCAGTAAAACATCCCGAAAAAATCAAAGAAGCAAGAAGCAATTTTTTAAGATTTTTCATTTTAATTATATCTTATTATAATAAGTTTTGTTTATTATTTTTTTCAATTTATTTAACTCCATGACTATTTTCTATACCTTAACCGGAAGAATCACAACAGGAATGCCCTCAAAGTAAAGTTTTCTTTGAACAGCAAATACAGTATAATTGTGCAACCATCGCGTTACTATTGATTCTTTGGGAAATACGACTTGTCCGCCAAAGAAAATAGCATTAGGGAATTTTTTAACAATTGTAGGAGCTATATCCCCGACAATATTCACTACATCGGTTCCAACACCACATGAATTTTCAGCATACAAACCATTGTGTCTCATAAAATTAACATATTTCTGAGATTCATCGGCAATATATGTTTTCAATGCTTCAACTTCTTCATTTCCTTTGAAATTTCCAGCATCAATTACTCCGGCTTGTACGAATACAAAATTCTTGAATACACCGTCGAAAGCTCTCATTACAGTAAATAATGTATGTAATCCTAAGCCGCTAAATCCATTCACCAAAAATACTGCTGTTTTCGCACGATAATCGGGATGACGAAGATTCTCGGGTAAATCATCTTCTTTTATAGGACGAATTGACTTATCATCTATTACAGTAAGCACAGTATCATCCAAACGTTTCAAGAGTTTTGAAGTATTTGTATAATGTCTTTTGAAGGACATTACAAGTGCAGCAAGCCCTCCCGTAAGCACCAAAGTTACCCACCCGCCTTCTGCAAATTTAATGATAATAACTGAAATCAAAATAAAGGTTGTCATTACCAAACCGATTCCATTCACCGTTATCTTCTTTTTCCATTGCATGAATTGCTTTCGAACTTGAATCCAATGCTTCACCATCCCGAGTTGTGAAAGTGTAAACGTAATAAATACATTAATCGAGTACATAACCACAAGTTGGTGAACCGACCCACCTGTTACAAGCATCATTACTGCTGCTGCTACCCCTACCAAAAGAACACCGTTTTGAGTTACCAAGCGGTCGCTAAATGTTGCAAACCGTGTAGGAAACCATCTGTCCAAAGCCATGTTAGAAAGAATCTGAGGTCCACCCAAAAATCCTGTTTGGGCAGCTACAAACAATAACACTGCTTCCGAAACTAATACTACCAGAACAGTTGAGTATCCTAATGTACTACCCCACCCTGCTGTTATTTGCTCAAATAGAACTGCGTTAAGAGTTTTTCCTTCAATGTGTTTCACATTAAAGAGTGCATAGGCAATCATCAAACCCACTGCTACAAATGCAAGTGACCAAGCCATATAGCGCATAGTTTTCTTGGCTGTAGCCACCCTCGGTTCACGCAGAATAGGCATTGCGTTGCTGACAGCTTCTATTCCTGTATATGTTCCAGCACCCATACTGTATGCTCTCAGCATCAGAACAATCACGCCCCATAATCCTAATTGCGATTGAGCATCATTAAAGTTAGTCATCGTCTTTCCTGCTACAGCAGGAATGTCTCCAATATGAGCTGCAATTACATAAATAATAGCTGCAACATGTGTCAATACGAATATTAAAAAGATTGGCAGGAGAAAAGTTACAGATTCTTTTACTCCTCTCAAATTTAATATTATAAGCAGACCTACTCCAAATGTACCTACAATAAGCTTATAGGGTGCCCAATGTACCGGCAAAAAGCTAAAGACTGCATCCACCCCGCTTGCTATGGATATAGTGATGGTAAGAACATAATCAATTAGTAACGAGCAACCGGCAACCATCCCTATGTTAGGCGACAGGAGCTTACTTGCTACCAAATATCCACCACCACCGGTTGGGAACAACTCAATAATTTGAGAATAACTTGCACTGATAATAAAAATGGTTATTGCCGTTCCTAATGCAATAAACAACGAGAGATAGGGATAATGAGCAAGGGCACGGAATGCTTCCTCGGGACCATAACAAGAGGATGATAATCCGTCTGCTCCAAGCCCTACCCAGGCAAAGAAAGCAACAAGGGTCAATTGATGAAAAACCGACTTATCGTGAACACTTTTCCCCTTACCGATTACTAGATTTTTAAGGCTTTTGAAAGTAGCTGGCACTGTATGTATTTACAAAAAGAAACAAATTTCAATTCAAACTTATGGACTTCAAATTTCACACGCAAGGAAATGATTGAAATTCTGAGGCAATCATCATGATTATTATACTTCACCGAGCAATTTAGAAGGTTTGATTTTATATCTTTTATGCAATTTAAATCTCTCTCCTACTATTTTTTCAATATAGTTTGCAGCCTCCTCCACTGAATCCGTCAGAAGTACCAAATCCAAATCAGATCTGTCTATTGTGCCTGCATCTGCCATCGCCGACAGCATATTCTTGAGTGGTGTATAGAATTCAACCCCCATTAATACAACAGGGAAGTCCTTAATTTTTTTTGTTTGAATCAGGGTAAGGGTCTCAAAAAGCTCATCCATTGTCCCCACACCTCCCGGCATTACAACAAATCCGTAAGAATACTTAAAAAGCAGATATTTTCTCACAAAAAAATAGTTGAACGATACCCATTTATCCATGTAGGGGTTTGGTGTGTTTTCTAACGGAAGGATAATTGTTGCACCAACCGATTGACCGCTTCCCTCTCGAGCACCTCGATTCGCAGCTTCCATAATTCCCGGTCCTCCTCCTGTCATCACTGCAAATTTCTTCTTTACTAAAGCCTTCCCTACATCTTGTGTAAGTTTATAATATTTGTGATCTTCCTTGAAACGTGCGGATCCAAATACTGTAATACATGGTCCAATAAAATGCAACACCCGAAATCCTTGAAAAAATTCCCACATGACTTTTAATAAAAACACTAATTCACTTGCTCTGGATTTGCTGCCCTCGAGATAATAACTATCATCAGAGGGTGTTTCGGGTATATGATTACTTTGTTCGTGGTGGATTTCATCAACCATTGTATTTTTCCTTAAATTAGATACTTAAGATATTGGTAATTTTTTTGAAAAAAATTTGAATTACAATTTACCCAATATTCAAACAACAAAAAAGCGAATAGGGCTTGGCACTGTATATTCAAAGTGAAGATTCATTCCATACATACAATATCGGTACTATTAGAAAGTATTGTAGTGCACTTATACAGAATCAATTAAATTACTGTTCCGATATTTTAGCTTTTTTGTATATTCTTAAAGAAAAGTTATCTACTACAATAGTTTTTGACCATAAAATTGTATTTTTGTGAAAAAGCTATGCAACTATTGTTTCAGACAATTTATGGATGTTCTCCTTTCGTCGGCAGAAGGTACTATTGCCCGTATAACTCTTAATCGTCCTGAAAAACGTAATGCCCTCAATTCAGAATTACTTCATGCCCTAAAACAAGAGTTTGCAAGGCTAAAAACCGATTCTTCCGTTAAGGTTATTATTCTCGAAGCAAAAGGCAAAGCATTTTGTGCAGGAGCGGATTTGGCATACCTCCGTGAAGTATCTGAATTTTCAGCGATGGAAAATTTGGCTGACTCCCAGCTTCTACAAGAAACTTTCCACGAGATTTACACTTCACCTAAACCGGTGGTCGCTAAAGTTCATGGTGCAGCAATTGCAGGGGGATGCGGCTTGGCTAGTGTTTGCGATATTGTGATTGCAGCACAAAATAATGCTAAGTTTGGTTATTCTGAAGTGAAGATAGGTTTTATTCCTGCTGTAGTGATGGTGTATTTGCTCCGTAAGATTGGCGATACCAGGACACGGCGACTATTGCTCTCGGCTGAAACAATTTCATCGCTGGAAGCAGAGCGGCTTGGGCTGGTAACCTATTGCGTGGATGATGAACAATTGGAGAGTTTCACTAATTCCATTGCTAAAACTCTTTCAGATAACAGTGCTTCTTCGATGACTCTTGTGAAGGAAATGATGGCTAATTTGCAAGGAATGTCACTCGAAGCCGGTCTTCGTTATGCAGCATCAATGAATGCGTTTACCCGTATGACAGATGACTGCAAAGCCGGAATTGCTTCGTTTCTGAACTCATAATCATATATTTCATGTAGTTATTCTATTACTATACTTTTTCTTTCTGTTTGTTTTAGGGATATAATAATGAAATCATTCACGGTAAAAACAGTATTTCTTATTGCATTTTGTATCATTCTGTCCGGCATTACCAATGCCCAAACAAAAGTAGTAACTCTATTGCAAGGTACTATTACGGACGAAGCCTCCGGTAAATTCGTGGGTGCCGATTTTGAAATAACCGACGCTGCAGGCGCAAAAACTCGTGGTAAATCTGCTCCAAACAACGGTTCTTTCCAAGCAGTCCTTGAACCGGGAGGAACATATACCATTTCATTATTCAGCTTTGATATTCTTCGTAAGACTGAAACAATCACATTACCACCAAGTGAAAAATATTCAATTGTGACCAAAGATTACAAAGTACAAAAGTTACGGGCAGGCATGGAACTGAATGCTCTTCATGCATTCAAAGCCGGTCAATCAAACCTTTCTCAGCAAGCTATTGAGTACTTTGCTGAACTAAAGGAGATGATGCGTAGAAATCGCAGTTTAACTGTTATTATTAATACCTACGGTGATGAAGCTCTCAAGCCGCCCCCACCCCCGGAACCAATTGCAGAGCCGACACCCGAACCTGTAAAAAAAGGAAAATCAAAGGGTAAGAAGGTAGTGCCGCCAACGCCTCCTCCACCCCCACCGGCACCTGTTGAAGTTGTCCCTCCAGAACCGCTTATCGATCATCTTGCCGTTCAACGAGGTGATGCTGTAAAACTTATACTTCAAGATGTAAAGAATAGTGAAACTCGTATAAAAATAATTACAGATGCCCC
>JACPWH010000184.1 GCA_016197185.1 Ignavibacteriota bacterium | reverse complement strand
CCACTCCACACTCAGCGAACGCTGCTGTAATTTCAGGCAAGTCCAGCGCAACTTTCGATGCAAAAAGCAGAGCGAGTGTTGGTTTGAAACCCGAAACTGAAAGACGATCAAGTGTTGCATGAACATCTGATGCTGAATATCCGAGGAATGAATGTGCTTTCATGGGGGGATTTGATTAAATTATAATTTTGGGCTAATTTTCTGTATCCAAAGTTTTTTTGATTGAAATATTGAATCACATTACCAAGACCTTACAATATCTTCTCTAGTTTGGTCGAAAATGTCTTTTAGTATACTTCTGCTTTCATCTTTCATTATATCATCGTGAACAAGTTTCTTGAGATCAGTAATTGCTGCCTTCCTAACGTCAGGAACATTATCGCCTTGCATTTTTTTTGTTCTTTTGTACAACGCTCTGCAAGAATCAATTTGATTTAATCGTAAATACGCAAGAGCTTGGTTATACATTGCTTTATAAAACTTTGGTGATAATTGTATCGCTTTTTCAGAAAAGTCTATACACTCATTCATTTTACCAAGTTGATAAAAATTCCATCCTGCATTCAGATATGCTATGGAATCTTTATGATTTAATTCTATCAATTTTAGGTTGTCAATAATAGAGTTTTCATAAAGTTCGCATTTTGTAAAAAAATGAGCGCGATGTTGTAATGCTAATATATTATTACTGTCTCTATTGATTACTATATTATAATTCTCAAGAGCTTGTTGATAGAGAAAATGGTTCTGGAGTATTTTTCCTTTTTCGATTAAAGAATCTAAATTTATAGTATCTTTAGGCAAACTATTTGCAATTAAATTTAGGATGCCATCTTCATAATATGGTTTTTGATTCTCTTTAATTATTGAAATATATTGATTGTAATCTTCATTTGCATAATCGTATTCCCTGTTTATGAAGTGTTCTCTACCTCTTAAATAATAGTATTCTGAAATATTATCAGCATCTAATTTCATCAAGTTACTTAAACAATAGAGTATTTGTTCGTGATAATTAAAATTGTAAGTAGAAACTCCGTGAATTTTGAAATTAACAGGTATAGTAACAGGAACAGTGGCAGCCTTTCCCTTGTATCTTGCAAGACTAAAAGTAATGTGCTTTAATGCTTCATCGACTGACTTTTCAAATAGTGGTCCTAAAGAAACTTCATAAATATGCTTTTGTATTCTACCGTTAGAATCCACCAATACTCTAACCATCATAGGACCTTCCAAACCGGCTCTTCTTGCAACTTCCGGATAATGAAGGTGCATAGTAAATGCGTCTAAATCCGGTACAGGGTCAATTGCATCTGTATCTGAACTTTCATTTTTATGTTCTTGATCGGAATAATAGCTAAATGAATGTGCACAGAATGCAAATAAAAAGAAGCATAGTATTCTTATAAAATATCGAAGAAGTATCATGAAATTCAAAAAATTAATAGAGAAGTATTAACAATTAAAATTGACATGTTTTCCACAATATCTTATTGAAAGATTCATCTTCAATTCTTCGCCATAAGTTTCGCCTTCTCTGCCTGCATCTTGGCATGGTCATTCAAAAAACTCTGCAAACCTGCATCGGTAAGCGGGTGTTTGAGTGACTGCATAAGTACCTTGTAGGGTACAGTCGCGATATCTGCACCTGCCTGAGCACAACCAATGATATGAATCGGATGGCGAATAGAAGCGGCGATAATTTGTGAATCTAACTGCTGAGTATCCCAAATATCACACACGTCTTGGACCACCTGTATTCCATCCAAAGAAATATCATCCAAACGTCCTACGAATACGCTCACATACGGTGCACCGGCATTGTTTGCTGCAAGAGCTTGTGTAGCACTAAATATAAGTGTTACATTAGTAGGAATTTCCTGACGCGAAAGTTCTTTTACCGCACGAAGGCCACCTTCGATCATCGGAATTTTAATAGTTGCCTCGGGAAACCATTTAAGGATTTCATCTGCCTCACGGAGCATACCGTCTGTATCAGTAGAGACTACCTCCACCGAAAGATGCCCGCCTTCAATAAGCTCGTAAATTTCTAAAATGCGTTTGCTTACATCCACACTCGGGTCTTCTTTGGCAAGAAGTGAAGGATTGGTCGTAACACCGCTAACGATACCGAGTGCTGCAGCATGACGGATTTCATTGATATTTGCTGAATCTACGTAGAGTTGCATTTAATGATCTTTCTATAATAATTGACTGAAAAATATCGAAAAGGTAATGCAAAAATAGCAATTTTACTATGGAAAGCCGCACATACTTCCGGTGAAACAGAGCTGTGATGATAATAAAATATAAATTAAGAAAGGGGAGAGGGTGATTTTGAGGTAAATAAACTAAATTTCTATGGAATTTGCTGCTTATATTCGGTGGCGTAACGAATGTAATTTGCTGCTGATTGTTCAAGACGGATATGTTCTTCAGGGGTTAAATCGCGGATGATTTTTGCAGGTACACCTGCTACAAGTGTTCCTTCAGGAACTACAAAACCTTCTCGGACAACTGCTCCTGCCGCTACCAAAGAATAATCACCAATCTTACTGTGGTCAAGTATTCTTGCCCCCATTCCAATAAGAACGCAATTACCGATTGTTGCCCCATGCAATACTGCTGAATGACCCACAGTAACATTATCACCTACATAAAGTGGACACGTACCATGATTGACATGAAGCATCGAAAGATCTTGAATGTTGGTTCTTTTGCCAATACGAATGAAATGTACATCACCACGAATGACCGAATTATACCAAACCGAAGAGTCTTCACCGATTTCCACATCACCGATGATACGCACTCCTTCGGTAAGAAATACGCTTTCATGTATTTTAGGAGTTTTTCCGTTGAATGTCAGTATCGAGACCATTGTAGTTGAGAATCTTAATATTGCGTCCGCGAATTTCAACAAACTTCTGACGTTTAAATTCGGCAAGCAAACGTATAACCGTTTCGGTTGCCGTACCGATCATTGTAGCTAATTCTTCGCGAGATAGTGTTACGGCGAGAGTTTTTTTGTCGTTCTGGAGACCATAAGTTTGGTAAAGGACCAGAAGACCTTCAGCAAGCCGTTCTTTAACGGATTTTTGTGCCATTTCCACTACTTTCATTTGCGATTCACGCAATTCTGTTGAAAGCAATTGCATCATATCAAAAGCTAACCGAGAATTAGAACGAACAACATTAAAGAATGACTCTTTAGGGATACTGCATACTGTAGAGTCCTCAAGTGCTATAGCAGAAGTATAGTATGTTTCACCGCTTAATAATGCCCGATACCCCATAATATCACCTTGTTTTACAAGGCTGATGATTTGCTCACGCCCATCAGTTCCGAGTTTCTGCAACTTGATTTTTCCTTGATGAATACACATCAAATGGGAGGGATATGTACCTTCATTTATAATAATATCACCTTTTTGGTAATGCTTGCATTGTTTACCGGTGTTAATAACATCAATCACTACCATAGGTAAATCAGCAAATACTGAATCAGACCGAACATCACAGTCATCGCAGTCGGGAGCTGTTGTCACAGTTTTCATAGATTTTTTGATTATGAAATAAATGTATTCAATATCTCGAATAATTCCTGTATTTCTCAAAACATGACAAAGGTCATATTTTTATTGTTTTGTGAGCAGTAGTTTTGGGTTGGAATTTAGAATACAAAAGATTAAAAATGAACCTTAAACTTAAATACCGCCCGAAAGTTGTATGTACCCATTGCGGGGAGGACTGTACTACCGAAATAATTTCACTTGGAGGCGGCGAACAATTCTGTTGTGAGGGCTGTAAGATTGTTTTTGAATTGCTTCGTGATAATAATTTATGTACGTACTATGATTTAGAAAAAGCTCCCGGGATTTCCTTCAAGTTCAAAACCACAGTACCTCGTTTCGACTATTTGGATTCACCTGAAATTGAACGTCAACTTATAGATTTTACTCGTGGTACTGTCAGCAAAACTACTTTTTACCTGCCGCAAATGCACTGTACCTCCTGTTTGTGGCTTCTCGAAAAATTATATAAACTCAATGATGGAATCATTGCTTCTGAAGTAAATTTTCTTCGAAAGGAAGTAACAATTTCCTTTGATAATAGGCGGATTCATTTGAGAAGTATTGTAGAACTACTTACCAAAATCGGCTATGAACCGGAAATTCACTTGAGTACTCTTGAAAAACCTCAAAAAGATAACAGCCAACGTGATTTATATCTCAAACTCGGACTCGCAGGATTTGCTTTCGGTAACTCGATGATGCTAAGCTTTCCTGAATATCTTTCATTTGGAAATAACTTAGATGCAAAATTACGTTGGTTTTTCGGAATACTCAACATAATTCTTGCAACACCTGTTTTGCTTTATAGTGCAAGGGATTATTTCACTGCATCATGGCACAGCATACGTGAACGCACAATGATGATTGATGTGCCGATTGCACTCGGTATCCTTGCATTGTATATAAGAAGTGTAGTAGATATTCTTTCAGGGTCGGGGAGTGGATTTATGGACTCATTTACCGGATTGATTTTCTTTCTGCTCATTGGTAAATTATTTCAAAAAAAGACATTTGAAACTCTTGCTTTCGACAGGAATTATAAATCATATTTCCCGTTGTCAGTACTTTTGAAACATCAAAGCGGTGAAAAATCAATACCTGTCTCATCACTCACAGTCGGTGACGTTTTTTTAGTTCGAAATAATGAGATAATTCCCGCAGACGGTACCCTACTCTCTGAAATTGGACAAATAGATTATAGTTTCGTAACAGGTGAGTCCGAACAGATTGAAGTATTCAGAGGGAATGAGATTTATGCAGGTGGAAAAGCTATGGGAACTGTTGTAGAGATTCAATGCACAAAAGAATGTTCGCAAGGGTATCTTACACGGTTGTGGAATAATGATATTTTTAAAAAAGAGAAAAAATCAACTCTTCTGGAAGTAAACAGCAGATTTGGAAAATGGTTTACTATTGTAACAATTGCAATTGCAATCTGTGCGGGCCTCTTTTGGCTGCCGGTTAATCCCGGTATAGCTTTGAATGCATTTACATCCGTATTGATAATTGCGTGTCCGTGTGCACTCACTCTCGCTGCTCCATTTGCTCTCGGATGGTCATTAACAGTTTTTGGAAAATCAAGTTTCTATCTTAGAAATGCTTCCGTGGTTCTGGACTTGGCAAAACTTAACACAATTGTTTTTGATAAAACCGGAACCCTTACCGAACCCCATAAAAGCAGAGTTACCTACACAGGGAAAATTCTTACGTTCGAAGAACAGCGTCTCATCCAAACGTGTCTTCGTAATTCCACGCATCCGCTTAGCAGGGGCATTGCATCGGAGATGCCGCAACAAGACGGACTTATACTTCAAGATTTCAATGAGTTTGCTGGTCTCGGTGTGGAAGCAACCATTGATGGAAGAACAATTACGGCTGGTTCGTATCCATTTATAAGCGGGAAATGCAAAGAAACAATCCAACAAAAAAACAATTCCACTGCGGTTTATGTTTTAATCGGAAACCAATTCAAAGGATGTTTCGAGGTGACAAATTCATATCGGGACGGATTGAAAAACTTATTTGCTGCATTAAAGCAACGATTTGAATTGCTTCTGCTGACAGGTGACAATAGTCATGAAAGAAATGAACTTCTGTCTCTTTTTGGTGAAGATATCACAATGCAGTTCTCTCAATCTCCTGAAGATAAATTGGAATTTATAAAAGAATTGCAATATCAGGGAAAAAACGTAGCAATGATAGGTGACGGATTGAACGATGCAGGTGCATTACAGCAAAGTAATGTCGGAATTGCAGTCAGTGAGCAATCAGGCTCATTCTCACCCGCTTGTGATGCAATTCTCTCATCAGAGCAACTAACCAAACTTCCTCATTTTATCAAATTCGCACAGAATAGCAAACAAGTGATTATTTGGGCGTTTATAATATCGGTTGTTTACAATGCAGTAGGTTTGGGCTTTGCTGTCTCCGGTTTGCTTACTCCAATGGTTGCAGCGATTTTTATGCCTGTTTCTTCGCTCTCCATTATTGGATTTACTACTGCAGCAGTTCTGTGGAATTCTCGAAAAATGAAGAAAAATTAGAAAAGGTATTATAAACTTATATCATTGGAGCATATATGAATCAGGCTCATTTTCATTTAGTTCTCAATCATTTACCGATTGTCTTCCCTATTGTGGGACTGTTGGTACTTGGAGGTGGTTTGATAGTTCGCTCTGAAATTATAAAGCGTATTGCCTATGGTATCTTTATTATGGGGGCTTTAAGTGCGATACCGGCATTGCTTACAGGAGAAGGTGCAGAGGATGTAGTTGAAAAAATACAAGGAGTAAGTGAGCAATATATTAAAACCCACGAAGAAGTTGCTGAGGTTTTTGCAATCTTATCATTCATTTTAGGTACAGTTTCTCTTGCAGGGTTATGGGCGAATTGGAAGCAGAAATCATACTCTAATGCTCTATCCTTTGTTACCCTTGCTTTAAGTCTGGTTGTCTTGTTTTATTCCCAAAGAACTGGAACGACAGGCGGTGAGATAAGACATACGGAGATAAGAACAGCAACGGCTGTAAGTCCTTCAAGCCCCGAAAACAATTCTACAAAAAATAATGATGGGGATGATGATTGATAATCATCAATGGTGATGGAGTTGCTCGAAATATAATGACAGTTCGTGTCAATTTTATGTTTATCAATAGGGTAAGTCTTAATCACATTCAATTGGGACTCAAAAAATGGAAGCTCTGTATATGCTCATAGGTTTTAGTTTAGTAGTTGCTGTGGGTTTTCTCTGTGCATTTTTTTGGGCAGTACGGAGCGGTCAGTTCAATGATAAGTACACACCTGCAGTAAGGATGCTTTTTAACGATGATGAAACAAATCCAAAAGAAAAAAATAATTAATCTTTATATATCATATAGTTCAATTAGTAGCAGGAGGATATACGATGAGTGTTGAAAAGTTTGAATATGACAATAAAATTGTCCGCAATTTTGCGATTGCAACCGCAGCATGGGGTGTAGTCGGAATGCTTGTTGGGTTAATAGTGGCTTTGAAGCTTGTATTTCCCGGCTTCCTATCAGGAATTGCAGAGCTGTCTTATGGTCGGCTTCGACCATTGCATACAAATGCCGTGATTTTTGCCTTCGCAGGAAACGCGATTTTTGTTGGAGTATATTACTCATTACAACGGCTTTGCAAAGCAAGGATGTTTAGTGATTTTTTGAGTAAAATCCATTTTTGGGGCTGGCAAACAATTATCGTTACTGCTGCTCTCACTCTTCCTCTTGGATTTACTTCAAGCAAGGAGTATGCTGAATTGGAGTGGCCTATTGATATTCTCATTACGCTTATCTGGGTTGTTTTCGGAACGAATATGATGGGAACAATCTTCAAACGCCGAGAAAAGCATATCTACGTTGCTATTTGGTTCTATATCGCTACGTTCCTGACTGTAGCTTTGCTCCATGTTGTTAATTCACTTGAGCTTCCAGTCAGTTTTCTGAAAAGCTATTCGATGTATGCCGGAGTGCAGGATGCTCTTGTTCAATGGTGGTACGGTCATAATGCGGTTGCATTCTTCCTGACAACTCCATTTCTTGGGATAATGTACTATTTTATTCCTAAAGCTGCGAACCGACCGATCTTTTCATATCGCCTTTCGATTGTTCACTTTTGGGCTTTGATATTTCTTTATATCTGGGCAGGTCCTCACCATCTTCTTTACACTGCTTTACCTGATTGGGCACAATCACTTGGTACAGTGTTTTCCATTATGCTAATCGCGCCAAGTTGGGGAGGGATGATAAATGGCTTGATGACACTCAGAGGGGCATGGGATAAAGTTCGCGAAGATCCTGTTCTTAAATTTATGGTGGTAGGAATTACCGCTTACGGTATGTCCACGTTCGAAGGTCCGATGATGTCGCTCAAGAATGTGAATGCCCTTACGCACTATACTGATTATGTAATTGCTCACGTACATATAGGCGCACTTGCTTGGAATGGCGGACTGACCTTCGCGATGCTTTATTATATCATCCCTAGAATTTACCGTACAGAGTTATTCTCCAAAAAATTGGCAAATTACCATTTTTGGGCTTCCACACTCGGAATTCTATTCTATGCAATTCCATTGTATATCGGTGGTATAATGCAGAGTTTGATGTGGAAAGAATTTACTCCCGACGGAATCCTTCGCTATCCGAATTTCCTTGAAACGGTAACACAGATTATACCGATGTATTCATTAAGGATATTGGGAGGCTCGCTTTATATTGTCGGAATATTGCTTGCAGTATATAATCTATGGAAAACTGCTAAATCAGGAGTGCTGGTTCCGAATGAAGCTGCCGAAGCACCACCAATAGTGAATACTGAGGAAAAGAATTCTCATTGGCACCGTGTATTGGAAGGCAAGCCTCTCAAATTTGCAATTTACGTAATTATAGCTGTGCTTATAGGCGGAGTGGTGGAATATGTACCGACTGCACTTATCAAATCGAACATCCCTTCAATCTCAAGTGTAAAACCATATACCCCTTTGGAGTTGGAGGGGCGTGATTTGTATATCCGCGAAGGCTGCGTGGGATGTCACTCGCAGATGATTCGTCCGTTCCGCTCGGAAACTGAACGCTATGGTGAATACTCAAAAGCAGGTGAATTTGTGTACGACCATCCATTCCTATGGGGATCAAAACGTACAGGTCCTGATTTGCACCGCGAAGGCGGAAAATATCCTGATTCATGGCATTATATGCACTTACGCGAACCGACTTCAACATCGCCAAAATCTATCATGCCTGCCTATCCGTGGCTTATGGATGATAAACTGGATATGAGTCATATCGAGGGTAAGATAATGACAATGCAAAAACTTGGAGTACCATACCCTGCAGGCTATGAGCGTCAGGCGGAAGCTGATCTGAAAACTCAAGCGGAAGGTATTGCAGCCAATTTGCAAAAGGGCGGGTTTACTGTAACCCCCGATAAGGAAATAGTAGCTCTGATTGCATACTTGCAAAGATTAGGAACAGATATAAAAACAACTAAGAAATAACATTCAACAAATTTTGAGAGAATAAAATGTATAAAAATATCTTGCAATCAATTCAGGGTATCGAGATTTACCCTCTTATTTCAATGATGATATTTCTCGGGCTGTTCATATCGGTTATAGTTTGGTATTTCAGAGCCGACAAGCATCATTTGCAGCAAATGGCTGAAATGCCGTTGGATAGAACAGAAACAGGAGATTCATCAACTATCACACTAAACTAAATCTTATTTTCAGGAGAAATTTCAATGGCACAGAAATATGATGATAAAGTAATGAATCATGATGCGGACGGTATTCAGGAGTTTGATAATAATCTGCCGCGTTGGTGGTTGTACGGTTTCTATTTTACGATAGTTTTTGCTTTTGTATATATGATATTGTTTCATGTTACAGGATCATCTCCGCTAAGCAAACAGGAATATGACGAAGAAATACGTTTGGCTGAAGCATCTTCTAAAGGTAAACCTGTCAAAACGGTTGCAGCTGTTGCTCTTACAGATGCAGTATCTCTCAAATCAGGAAAAGAGATTTTTGACGGTAATAATAATTTGTGCTACACTTGTCATAAAGCAGATGGTGGAGGGTTAGTAGGACCGAATCTAACCGACGATTATTGGATTCACGGCTGTGACCTGAAAGCAATTATGTCTAATATTACTTCGGGTTTTCCCGACAAAGGGATGCTTCCGTTTGGCAGCGGTGCCAAACTTACCGATGAACAGTTGTTACAGGTTGCAAGCTATGTGATTTCATTGCATGATACACATCCTCCTGATGCAAAAGAAATAGACCCTGCACGCGAAATTAAATGTGAAGATGATAAAGAACATCACGATAAAGACTAATAACCATGTCACTCATTGAACAAACAGAAGAAGAAGGAACGTTCCGCGATAATCTATCCACCATACACAAGGATGGAAGCCGGAATTGGATTTATGTCCAAAAACCTGCCGGACATTACTATAACAGAAGAACGGCAGTAAGTATCGTGCTGTTGATATTTCTTTTCCTCTCACCATTTGTTAGGGTAGGGGGGCATCCGTTTATGCTGTTGAACATTATCGAACGGAAATTTGTTCTGTTCAGTATTCCGTTTTGGCCTCAGGATTTTTACTTGGTAGTGTTATTGGTTCTTACGGTCTTGGTATCCTTTGTATTGTTTACCGCAATTTTCGGGCGAATTTGGTGTGGATGGCTATGTCCGCAAACAATTTTTTTGGAGATGTTGTTTCGTAAAATTGAGTATGCAATTGAAGGCAGTGCCGTCAAGCAAAAAATATTGGATGCCACTGCCTTCAACCGTGAAAAGTTTATTAAAAAGGGGTTGAAACATATAATCTTTTTTGGACTTTCATTTATAATTGCAAATACATTTTTGGCGTATATCATCGGCAGTGACGAACTGATAACCATTATAACCGATCCGATATCGAAACATATCGGAGGACTTGTAACAATAACGGTTTTCAGTTTTGTTTTCTATGCAGTATTTGCACGGTTTCGTGAACAGGCATGTATAGTCGTATGCCCTTACGGACGGTACATGTCCTCTCTTGTGGATGATGATACTGTTGCCGTGACTTACGATTTCACTCGTGGAGAGCCACGCAAAAAACCATCCAAAGAGGATAAGCTCCAAAAGCAAGGACTTGCTGTGCAAACAGCTCCACGCGGTGATTGCATTGATTGCCATCAATGTGTAAACGTATGCCCGACAGGTATCGATATTCGGGATGGAATCCAACTTGAATGTGTAAACTGTACCGCTTGTATTGATGCCTGCGATACTATAATGACGAAGGTCAACAAGCCCAAAGGACTGATACGATATACATCGTTCAATGCGGTAAAAGACGGGATTCGGCATAAAGTGAAACCGCGTATTTATGCGTATGGAATAGTTCTTCTGATTCTGCTTACTACAGTTAGTTATCTATTTATAACTCGCCCGGATTTGGATATACTGATATTGCGTCAGCCGGGATCTATGTTTCAAAAAATGGGAACAGACGAGTATGCGAATTTTTATATCTTTCAGGGTATTAACAAAACATACAAGGATTTGCAGATTGAAATCCAACTTGTAAGCCCTAAGCAAGGAAAAATTACACTGCTCGGTTCATTGTCGCCCATTACAAATCAAACAACAAAAGAGATGCGTTTTATACTGACTCTTCCCAAAAATGAATTAACATCTTCACAAACAAAAGTGAGGTTTGCACTTGTTTCAAACGGAAAAATTCTGAAAGAGGTCGAATCATCTTTTGTGGGACCTGAAAGCCCGTAATATTTGCTTCCATCTCATAAAGTCTATCTAATTATTAAATATGGAAAATACTGAAAAAAAATCACGCGGTCGGCTTTGGTCATGGGGAACAGCAATTGCATACTGTTTATTTGCCGGAGGAACAATTGCATTTGTCATTTTTGCTTCCACGCAAAAGGTAGAGCTTGTAAGTGATGACTATTATAAAAACGAAGTGGTATATCAGCAGCAGATTGAACGGATAAACCGAACGAATGCACTCGAGGAATCTATAGAATGGCATATCTCTGATGATAAGAAAACATTGGATTTCCTCTTTTCTTTACGCCTTGTGAAGGGAGGAACAATCACCTTGTATCGTCCGTCTTCAACGACGATGGACAAAAAATATACGATTACAGCAGGAGATGTGGTAGCACAACATATCCCTCTAACGGGGCTTGAGCGAGGAATGTGGCGAGTAAAAGTGAATTGGTATGATAACGACGGGAAAAGCTATTACAAAGAAGCAGATTTGATGTTGGAATGAACGTTAGTCGAATATTAATTTTAGAGTCAATACCGGAGAAAATATTATGCCGTTATATCACAATCTCGGTGTTTTTCCAAAAAAACGCCATACTGTCAGCAGGCAAGCTAATGGTGCATTATATCAGGAAGAGCTTGTCGGAACTCAAGGATTTGCAGGGATGTCATCACTTGTCTATCATTTGTATCCTCCTACGTTAGTAAAAGAATCAGGTGAGCCATATTCAGCCGAGCCTAAGGTGGCAGTTATCCATAACATGCGTGCAAGGAGTTTTCAAGGATTTCAAATCACACCCGAGGAAGATTATTTGCAAAGTCGAAAAACACTGTTAGTGAATAGTGACCTTCATATAGGATTGGCTGCTCCAACCGATTCTATGACATATTTTTACAAAAATGCTGATGCAGATGAGATGCTATTTATCCACAATGGAAGCGGAACCCTTCATACAATGTATGGTTCAATTCCGTTTGAATATGGAGATTACCTCATTATCCCCCGAGGCACGGTATATCAATTGGATTTTAAAACCGGTAACAACCGCTTGCTCGTTTTAGAAACTTTTGCCCCGATTTTCACACCTCGACGCTATCGTAATGATTTTGGGCAGCTGTTAGAACATTCACCTTTCTGCGAACGTGATTTCAAATTGCCGCAAAACCTGAAAACTTATGATGAGCAAGGCAGTTTTAAGATTATGATTAAAAAGCGCGGGATGATGTACCCATATATATATGCTACACATCCGTTTGATGTTGCAGGGTGGGATGGTTATCACTATCCTTATGGTTTCTCAATTCACAATTTTGAACCGATTACAGGCAGAGTACACTTACCACCTCCTATTCATCAGACATTCGAGAATGCAGGATGTGTAGTATGTTCTTTTGTTCCAAGAATGTATGACTACCACCCGCAGGCAATTCCTGCTCCGTATAATCACAGCAATATTGATTCAGACGAGATATTATATTATGTCGATGGTGATTTTATGAGTAGAAATAATATTCAAAAAGGACAAATAACCTTGCATCCGGGCGGTGTTCCACATGGTCCGCATCCCGGTGCAATGGAGCGTAGTATAGGCAAGAAGGAAACAAAGGAATTGGCTGTAATGATTGATCCTTTCCGTCCGCTTGCTATTACAGAAGATGCTCTCGGTATCGAGCTGCCGGATTATTATAAATCGTGGCTCTCGTAAGAGAAATTTCCTCGATCCATTTTAACAACCCTATTCTGAAGAGAGATTTGGATAATATCGATTTCAATTGTCTTCAATAACCTTACTTATTAAAAAGGATTTAAGGGGATTTCTGAATATATTGAAACTATAAAAATTATCAATAAAGCTAATCAAAAAATATTTTCAAATCAAATAATTTCCTGTTTACTCACTCAATTTTGGAATTTACTATGAATATCACAGCCCCAAATCAACCACTGCTTTTGGCAGAAGAAACAAATAAAGAATTTTTGCCTATTAAGGGTACAGACTATATTGAACTCTATGTAGGTAATGCAAAGCAAGCTGCTGTCTTTTATAAAACGTGTTTTGGTTTCCAATCAGTTGCGTATGCAGGTTTGGAAACAGGTGTGCGTGACCGTACAAGCTATGTTTTGCGGCAAGGGAAAATTACGCTTGTTCTCACTACTCCTCTTACGAGTGAAGGTGAAATTGCCGAACATATCAAGAAACATGGCGACGGTGTGAAGGTTATTGCATTTTGGGTGGATGATGCCGAATATTCATACTTAGCGACCATTGAGCGCGGTGCTGCTTCTCATTTCGGACCGATTGAAGAAAGGGATGAAAACGGTTCGGTGATACGTTCAGGTATTAAAACGTATGGGGAAACTGTTCATGTTTTTGTAGATAGAAAGAATTATAGTGGTCCGTTTCTTCCCGGGTTTGTAGAATGGAAATCGGAGTATAATCCGCTTGATATGGGATTCAAATATGTTGACCATTGTGTAGGGAATGTAGAACTCGGACAAATGAACCGATGGGCGAAATTCTACGAGGATGTGCTTGGATTCAAGAATATAATCACGTTCGATGACAAGGACATTTCAACTGAATATACCGCCCTTATGAGCAAGGTGATGTCGAGCGGCAACGGATATATAAAGTTTCCAATTAATGAACCTGCAAAGGGCAGAAAAAAATCTCAAATAGAGGAATATTTGGATTTTTATGAAGGACCCGGATGCCAACATATAGCAATTGCAACAGATAATATTATTGAATCTGTCATTGCAATGCGTAAAAATGGTGTCGAATTTCTCTATGTACCCGGAACATATTATGACACAGTACAAAGTCGTGTCCCGCATATCAACGAAGATATTAATATGTTGAAATCTCTTGGTATTATGGTTGACCGTGATGAAGATGGCTACCTTTTACAGATATTTACCCGACCTGTAGAAGACCGTCCGACTCTTTTTTTTGAGATAATTCAGCGGGTAGGTGCACGCTCCTTTGGAAAGGGGAATTTTCAAGCATTATTTGAATCTATCGAAGCTGAGCAAGCACGGCGCGGTACACTGTAGTTGCACAAATACCATATTGGAAATGGTAAATCAAATAAAAGAAATATATATTCGCATGAATACCAAGAACCATAAATCAGAACATACTTTCCATATTCCTGTAATGGGGGTTGCTTTTACGATTGACACTCCTATAAAAGTAGCACGATTCGGAATCTCGTCGGTAATTTCAATTATAGAAGATCGCTTGATTGAATCAATGAGAAAGCATTATTACCCGAGTATTAATAAGCAGTATCATCCGATTTCAACTCACGAACCTGATTATCGCGCAAAAAGAATTACCGATTATCTGAACCTTGTGAATACGATTGTTGAGCAACAAATGGAAGTTCTAAAAACTGAAGATTTTGAGCCTGAATCAGATTTAGTAAAGTATTTTGAGATGCTGCCTAATGAAAGTCGGTTAAAAAGACTGTATCACGAAATGATGAAGACTACCGATGAAAATGAAAAGAAGATGATGCAAGACTACCTACGAACACAACTTGTTGCAGGGAGAATTGATGCAAATATCATGACAAAAGTTGACATAGAACATCGTGATAAAAATGGAGCAATAATTCCTGACAGCTCGGATGCTGTAGCCGCTATTCGCGGCTATAGTAATAGTGCTCTTAATAATTCTTCAATTATATTTTCAGCCGGATTGAATCCTCGGTTGTTTAACTATCTTGAAAAATTGGATACTTTCGATCCTGATGAAAATTTTGAATTTAATAAAAAGGTAATTGTCAAAGTTAGTGATTACAGGTCTGCACTTATCCAGGGAAAGTATTTGGCGAAAAAAGGAATTTGGGTAAGTGAATTCAGAATTGAATCAGGTCTGAATTGTGGTGGGCACGCTTTTGCTACTCAGGGGTATTTACTTGGACCAATTCTCGAAGAGTTTAAAATCAAACGTCAGGAGTTGGCAGAATCAATGTTTCAGATTTATAAAACGGCTGTCTTTAATAAACTTGGCTATGATTTCACCCATTTTCCCGAAATCGATATTTCGGTTCAAGGCGGAATCGGTACTCATGAAGAAAATACATTCCTCCATACATACTATAAGGTTACGAGTACAGGATGGGGAACACCGTTCCTGCTTGTGCCCGAAGCTACGACTGTGGATGAGCATACATTAAAATTGCTTTCC
>JACPWH010000183.1 GCA_016197185.1 Ignavibacteriota bacterium | reverse complement strand
ATAACGTAAATTTTACCGTTACAGTTCAAGCAAACTTAATTATTTTAAATAGAAATTTACTTTTTCAGCCATTTCACTAAATCTCGGTTCATGAAAAGCCGCTCCGGCTTTAGCACAAGCAGCAATCATCATTCCATTCCAATCTGCTAATATTTTGTCATCTAATAAAGGACGAACACGCAGTTTTCGTTTTTCCCAAAGCAGTATTCTGATTTTTTCAAGTTTTTCTCGGAGCAATTCTACCTGAATGCCATGAGCAATTGCATATTCTTCAATCGAAATTTTGAGATGGGGAATATTTTCTCGAGTTTGCTCACCGCTTGCTTCATCATGAAAATTTCCACCCTCCTCAATTCCATAAATGTCTATAAAAAGTGCTGCATCCTTTTCATCAAGAATTCCGTTGATTTCATCAGTTTTCCAAACATAAAATTTCCCTTCCACACCATCGCTATCTGCATCTTCCGCAGAATAAAAAGCACCTGTTGGAGAAGTTAGTTTTTCTTGGACATACGTCAGAATATTTTCTGCAATCCTCTTAAACTCCTCATCTTTAATTAATTGATATGCTTCGCAATATGCAATGGTAAGCCATGCTTGGTCGTATAGCATTTTTTCAAAATGTGGTAACAACCATTTCTCATCCGTACTGTACCGGTGAAAACCATATCCGATATGATCCCAAATTCCTCCCCTTCCCATTGATTTAAGTGTTTTTATTGCCATTTCGAGAATTGAAACATCACCGGCTTTTCGGTACATTCTAAGTAGAAAACAAAGTTGATGCGGGCTTGGAAATTTTGGCTTCTGTCTGAATCCACCATATTTATTATCAAAATTCGAAGCAAATATGTCAACTGCTTTCTCTAAAATACCCGGAGATAACTCAGAATAAAAATCCTGTTCGGATTTTGATTGCAATACATTAAAGATATAGATACTTGATTCTACAATTTGGCCAGCCTCCATTCCCTACCATTGCCTGACAAACTTCCATATAAACTGAATCTATATCCGGTCTTTCTTCTCTGTCGAGTTTGATTGATATAAAATTCATATTCAATACTTCAGCAACTTCTTCATCCTCGAATGATTCGTGTTCCATTACATGACACCAATGACACGTTGCATAGCCGATCGAAAGAAAAATGGGTTTGTCCTCTCGCACAGCTATTGCAAAAGTTTCATCATTCCATGCTCGCCAGTTCACCGGATTGTGCGCGTGTTGCAGCAAATACGGAGATTGTTCGTGAATAAGACTGTTGGTATATTTATATTTATTATCAACCATTAAGAGTATTTACTTTAAGAATACATTTTCGTAATATTCGGCAAGAGATATTCGTTAAATGTTCGCTCTAAATCATATTGCGGTTTCCATCCCCAATCATTCCGAGCAGCAGAATCATCCACATCAGCTGGCCATGAATCGATGATTCCTTGTCGCTTTTCATCAGGACTAAATGTAATTATTGTGTCAGGAAATGCTTTTCGGACTATATCTGCAATTTCTGCGGCTGATGGAGCAAATGCACCGATATTATAGATTCTTCTTGTTAGATTTTCTGCAGGAGCCGCAGCAAGTTCCACCAAAGCTCGAACTCCATCAGGCATCGCCATAAACGGGATTTGAGCATCAGGGCGTACAAAGCATGTATAAGGTTTATGTTGAGCAGCAGAGTGTATCATCTCAGGAGCAAAATCGCTTGTGCCACCAGTAGGAACAGTAAAGGCAGAAATTAATCCAGGGAAGCGGACTCCTCTAAAATCAATAAACCCAGTTTCTGTTTCTGGCGACAAACGTTTATACAATTCAGAATAATATCGTCCTAAATGTTCGTTGTAGAGCTTGTTCACCCCATACATTGTCATTGGCATCAGACAATCTTCCTCAGATACTTTTCCAATTCTCATTTTATCGTCAAGCGATGCAATTCCGAATACAGCAATCGTACTTGGAAATAAGAATTTTACAGGCTCCCCCATACGTTTACCCAACCTGTATGCCAATTGCAAGAAATTTAATGTACCCTCCACATTCACACGATGTCCTAGTTCTGGATTCCGTTCGGCACTTGTAGAAAGTAATGCGGCAAGGTGATAAATTTCATGAATATCATGTTTTTCAGCAGCTCGAATTACGTCTTCATCCAAAATATTTCCTACAATAACTTCCTCACAGAGAGATTCATGCTCGGGAGAAAGGGGATGTAAGTCAATTGCGATCACTGAATGTCCATGATTTGTTAAATCTTCAAGAAGTGTATGTCCTATTTCGCCATTGGCTCCTGTTAATAATATTGTTTTTTTATTCATCATTATACTCTGATTGTTCTTATATAAATATTAAAAGTTGATTATTAAATTATTGTTTTAGATTTTATCATTCCGAATAACTCTGCATATCATTTATGAATGTTCTGACTAACTTTTATTTAACAACACAATAACTTACATTTCATGTTGCTTCTATTAATTTGACTTTAGTCATCATTTCGTTATATATTTCTTCCCAATCAACTGAGGGAGTCATTACGCCTTCATGCATGTGAGTAGAAAGTCCGTGAATTGGAGAAATACACAATGCCTTCCCAAAGAGCAGTAACCCTCCGTATAATCTCCTACTTAAGTATCCGTCATCAGCATTTTTTACAGACTTTTCAAATATTTTACGAAATTTCCTAAAAGTTTTTCCTTCAGTAAAAAAACTAAAAGTAGTATTTGTGATTTGTCGCCAATGACAATAGGAAGACAAAAATATCAGTGAGAACCTACGGTATCTTGGTTGGTAACGGTCAGGATAATCAGGTAAATGAATAATTAACGGTTTTTTGGACGGATTTACTAATAATTCAAGTGAGAGTCTCCTCGGTTTATATCCAAAGTTTTCATTTCTATTTTCAATTAAATCAGTAATGTATTTGAAAGTTTCAGGTTTATGCAGATAATCATCTTCACAAAAATACACCCAATCTTCATCCTTAACTCTATCTGCAAGTAAAAAACTCTGACGGATTGATTCATCATTCCCCCATGACCCGTTAATAACATTCACGGGGAATCTTGCAAAAAATCCTTTCATCTCATCGGATAGTTTGTCTCCAAGTACATATATTGTATAATTATACCCTTGAACCGCCTCGAACAAACTTATAAAACAGATTTTGATTAATGTACGTTTGTCCAAACCAAAGGGACGTGGAGCATTATGTAACGAATGAACAACATCACATGTACGGAAAATAATGACAAAATTTACCATAAGTTATTATATTAAAACCAGCTAAGTAACTTATATTTCATACATTCATGACTTAAATGGTCGAATTTTTCTATAGGAATTGTTGCAATTGATTTATAAAAGTTTTTATCTTCTAACAGTTTCTTGCCAATTCTTATTGCTGAATCAATATCAAATTCATTTGAAACAAGCAATTCGGGGAAAAAGTCTTCGGCATGACCTGTTGAATGTGTTGAAATTACAGGGATTTGTAATGCAGCTGCATCTAAAACATTTCTGCCCCATGTATATCGGTCGTCTAAATTTAACCATATTAATGACCGACCGGTAATCTTAAAAACATTATCCAAGTGAGTCATCGCTACTATTCTCAGATTTGAATCTTCATATTCTTTTTGTGTTTTATGAAAAAGTACCCGTTTATCTGAAAAAGTACCATGTTTTGAATAATTGCTCCACAAGGTTTTGATCTTTCTTGAAAGAAGTTGCTCAAACCCATAATACTCTATACCAAGTTTTTTTGCAACAAAATAATCATTCCATCGCGATGTAAGTGCCGGGCAAATGAGTACTTCCCTTTTTCTTTTTTCAAATGGCACCTCAAATTTTCTGATACCGGCTGCAGGATAGGGAATCCCGAGGTATTCAACTCTAGACGATGTAATTGCCTTGAACAACGGAAGTGCATGACGATTAATACAATTAACAACATCTGCTGCATCCAAAACCTGCTTTACTATTGATTTAGGTTTCAAATAGTCAGAGGCTGAGCCTTCAATCAGAGCAATCCATTTGGCTCCCTTCGAGAGCTTATCTCGAAATCGAAGATACTCAGGAAAATACTTAAAATTTGTATTTGCTATTACAATATCATACTCAGAAATTTCTTTTTCTTTAAGTACTCCGTAGCCTCTGTAATCACCCCAGAATGTAAAAGCCCATGCCTCTACTCCATTCATAGTATTCTTAATTTCGGGAATGTCTTTTGCTGACCACCGAACCTGATTACCGCCCAATACTAATACACGAGGATTGGACGAATTAATATTCATGATTACTTCTAAAAACTAAAAGAAATTAAACTATTTTATAACGATCATTCAGTTCAATAAATGCGTTGAACACTTTTTGTGGAGTGATTGTATAAATCTCTTGTTTGCCATCAGGCATAACTATAATTGACTTTGAATGTTCAGGTCCCCATTCAATACAATGTTCAATTGAGTTTTTGTACAACCCTACAACCGGTCTGTCGAATGCTGCTGCAATATGAATAATTGCTGTATCAGGCGAGATTACGGCATCAGCTTGTTTCACAAGAGCGCAGAAATTAAGTACTTCATGAGAATATTTCAGAATCTTAACATTGCAGGGAAATTTTATAGATATACTCTCAGCTTTAGGCAAATCCTGTGGTGTTGCGTTTAATAGGATACTAACATAAGGATATTGCTTTGTGAGTAAAAATATTAGTTCATTGATTG
>JACPWH010000182.1 GCA_016197185.1 Ignavibacteriota bacterium | reverse complement strand
TATTGCCCATCCCCGAGAAAACTTCCAGAATTTACAGCCTTGATGAACCGGTGCGATATTATTGTAACAGGAGTTACGATGGCGTTGCATCTTGCGATAGGCTTGAAAAAAAGAATTGTAGTCATTAATAATATTTTTAATCCGTATGAATTTGAACTCTACGGACGTGGAGAAATTATTCAATCTGAACTAGCATGTAAATGCTATTTCAGACAGACATGTACTAACCCGGATTACAATTGTATGGAACATCTGTCGGTAGAGTATGTTCTTTCGGCAATTGAAAGGCAAATACCTGCACTATGACTATACTTTTTACATAGAACCACATCTATGCTTCTACCAAAGAACATATCACGACCTCTTCCACATTTACTAACGATTGAATGGAATGACGGATTTAGTGCCACCATACCTCTCGAGAAATTACGGGATGAATGTCCGTGTGCTATGTGTAAAGGAGAGCAAATTATGGGGCAGCCTGTTTCGTTCGGTATAAAGATGTTCGCCCCGGGTATGAATGAATTGGAAAAACTTGTTCCGGTAGGGAATTATGGAATTCAGGCATCATGGAAAGACGGTCATGATACAGGGATTTACCCATGGCAATTACTTCGCAGGATAACCGAACAATACAACACAAAAGATAATCCTAATTCACAAAGCGATGCATCACTAAACGGAACGTCGAAAAAATAAAATTTACCTTAACTTTATGTAAATATCAAATAGGATAGCAATTTTTTCATAAAATTGCAGCATTTTTGTAGTCAAATAGCTTTAAAATATTTATTGTTTCTTAGCAGATAATCTGCTTTTATTAATTTTCAGGAGTTAAATTATTATGAAATTCAGCGCAATTGCTGTTTTCTGCTTGTATGTAATTGCAATGCAAGCGTGTTCGGAAGAAAAGCCGAAAGAAGGAAAAACGACAGTACTAAAAACCCCAAAAGATAAGATAAGTTATAGTATCGGTGTTCAAATCGGTAAGAATTTGAGTGCAGGGAAATATGATATTGATACCAAGATTATGTACGAAGCACTTAATGACGCTTATACAAGCGGAAAACTTTTGATGACTGAGGAAGAAATCGCTCAAACTATGCAACAGTCACAAGCAGATATGGCTGCAAAGCAAGAAGCGGAAGCCAAAAAAGCAGGAGAAGAAGCCCGAAAAAAAGGTGCAGCTTTCCTAGAAGAAAATAAGAAAAAACCGGGTGTGGTTACTACAGCAAGCGGATTGCAATACCTTGAACTCAAGGCAGGAACAGGTGCTTCTCCTAAACCCGACCAAACAATAGTTGCCCATTATACCGGAACTCTTTTAAACGGCAAAAAATTTGACAGCTCTGTGGATAAAGGTCAACCTTTGGAGATTAGAGTTACCGATGTTATCAAGGGATGGACAGAGGCAATGATGTTAATGAAAGTTGGAGCCAAATGGAAAATTTTTATTCCTGCAGATCTAGCGTATGGAGATCGCGGAGCACCGGGTGGTGTAATCGGACCCGGAGAAACTATTATATTTGAAGTTGAGCTACTCGGCATTAAGTAACCAATCCTCAAGGACGTTAATAAAAAGAAAACCCCTGTTGATATTTCAGCAGGGGTTTTCTTTTTCATTTTCAGCGGTTGATAATCCGTAATCCTTGGTTACCGGCAATAATTATTTCATCAGCAATTCCAACAAATAATCCATGCTCCACAATCCCTGCACGTGATTTTAGGGCATCGGCAATTGCCTCAGGCGACTTCATAACTCCAAAATTACAATCCATAATCAGATTATTCTGGTCAGTATGAAAATTTGAGCCGTCAGATGTTTGCCTTACAACGACCTTTGCTCCGAGTGACTCAATAAACCCTGCTGTTGCGCGCCATCCAAAATGCATTACTTCAACCGGGACTGCCCATTTTTCTCCTAAATATTCCGAATACTTTGTTTCATCAGCTATATAAATACATTTCTTGCTTGCTTGAGCCACTATTTTCTCTCGAAGCAATGCGCCTCCACCGCCCTTTATCATATTCATTTTGAAGTCGATTTCATCGGCTCCATCGATAGTTATATCTATATTTGGATGATCTTCTAATGTTGTGAGCGGTATCCCAAGTTCGGTCGCCTGCTGTTTGGTTTGTAGTGAACAGGGGATTCCTATAATATCTTCAAGAGTTCCGGTCTTGAGAAGCTGAGCTATTTTTCTTATGGCAAATATTGCCGTGCTGCCATGCCCTAACCCTATAACCATCCCATTGGTAATCGAATCTACCGCAGCTTCGGCTGCATCTTGTTTAAATTGTACTGTCATTTTTTGATTGTATAGGAGAATATTTAATGATTTAGAGCACGAAATTACGTCAATAATTTGTGAAAATCATATATCAGTTTTGAATCTAGCTGAAGTTGTGGCTATTCTGTATGGGAGTCTATGCCGTAACAGAAATATTGGGTGTTGCTTCTGTAATCGGACTTTTTTGCGGTTTTTGGGTTGCTGTCAAACCCATTAGGAAAGAATACTTTAATCGGTAATCCTGCTGCCAGTGCATGCAGGTTGATAACCAATTGCCGTTCCATGAGCATAATCATTTGTATGGCAGCAGTATGTGCATGATTCATAACTGGATTTCCGCCTGATAAGGAAATAAACTCTTGTAACATTGCAAACAATGAAGAAGATTCATTTCTAACTGAAAAAAATTGAACTCTTTCAGCCATTGATGTTTGTGGTGCTTGCATTTTTAGCAAAATTTCGAGTATAGGTTCGGCTGTTTTCCCCGGTAAACGGGAGAATTCCCTGTGCAGGCTTTCCAATGCTTGGGAAAGTAAGGAAGAAGTCAGTACGGGTAATGTCAGGGATTTAGAGATGATCGTTTGGGCGGTGATAATAGCTTGCTCTGATTCTGATGCAGTGTGAGCATGAACAGGCTGAACTTCAAGCACAGGAACTATTGAAGGAACTGCATTTCGTGCGGATATGGGATGAATTTCAGACATGGCAATCTCATCGGTTATGATTTATTTGTTGAGATAGTATCGGTTAATTCACCAAAAAATTTAATAATGACTATATACTATAAATAATTACTATACAGACACCTTAGGCAAAATATTGCTTTTACACTTACTGGTTTAGCTTACGTTCAATCATACGGTCAATGGAGTACTTGCCACTACCTAAAACAAACAAAATCAAATATACGAGCAGGAAGAGGAAAGCCATTTCTTTCTTTCCGAAAGGATCGTTGACATGAAAAATAAAACCTGCAACGCTCATATTGATAATAAGCGGAATCAGGAAAGCTCTGGAAGCTAAACCAAGAATAAGAAAACATGCACAAAAAAATTCGGCAAATACCGCCAAACTTAGTGAAGCGGTTATCCCAATGCCCAATGGATCAGCAAAATGAAGGGGTTCATTCGAAAAAAACTGCATTAACTTTGGAGTTCCGTGTGTCAGCATAAAACACCCGATCCAAATCCTCGCAACAAATATTATTAAATCTACTGAGCTGTTATATCGCATTGTCGAGAATATTGCTTTCATGGCTTTAAGTAGATAAATTGATATTATTTTTACTTTTCCTCCCTTGTTTATATGAAATTGGTAACGTTTAAAGAGATAGAATATTTTATTAAATATCTTTTTGAAAAACTCAAAAAACTATATGTTTAAACCAAAAAAAACCGCATTACGAGCCGAACGTAACACGGAATTTGTGGTGGAATTGGTTTATCTATCGTTAAGAATCAAACTGATATGAATACTTTATTCTTATTTCAATCAGCAAATATAAAATGAAATTAAACCCTTTGAAAAGTTCGGAGAGGAGCCGAAACCTCTCCGAACTTTTGGTTATCAAAGGGTTTAGTTTCTGCTTGTGAGCTTACCTGTGCCGGAAATATCTTTCTTCAGTGTTTCCGGTTTTCCTTTATAACTTACAGTTCCGGGTCCGGTGATATGAACATCTAATTGATTATCTGTATTTACTTCACAATTGCCAATTCCGGTCACGTTAAGTTTCGTATTAATTGCCTTTAAACTGTAAGCATGAACACCACCTGAACCTACCGATTCAATTGTGTGAGAAACGACATCACC
>JACPWH010000047.1 GCA_016197185.1 Ignavibacteriota bacterium | reverse complement strand
GAGAATAAGTTTACCTATGACTTATGGGGTGATTCCGTAAATACAGCAAGCAGAATGGAATCGCAAGGCGAGCCTGGGAAAATTCATGTAAGTGAAGACTTTGTACGCACTGTACAAGTTCAGAATAGTACTTCTGAATATGACCGATCTTTGCAATTCATAGAGCGGGGCGAGATGGAAATAAAGGGTAAGGGACGGATGAGAACTTATTTTTTAGAAAGAAATTGACTATGCTGTTTTGGTCATGAGAGCAAAAAATGAGAATGAAAAAGTAACAGTTATTCACGTTTGCTTGAGAGCTTGTTTTATAACAAAATCAAGCGAATCAGATTCTTTCAGCTCAAGACGGGTGCGGATTCGATAGCGTTGTGTATTGACAGATTGAGCGGAGATATTCATTAGTCTGGCTATATCTTTTGTGGAATGACCAAGTGAAATGAAGCGGCATAATTCACGCTGAATTTTGGTAAGAATGGGGAAAGCAGCCTCTAACTTTTCATCTAAATGCTTATACGTTTTCGAAGAATTTGAAGATGCTGTGTTTTCCGAAGTACGAATAACTGTTTGCAAAACCTCTACTACTTGTTCGGCGTGTTCATTGGCAGATTTCATTGAGCGCAAGGTCGTTCGAATTTCTTTCAGAGCTTGTTCCCTATGCACAAGTGCAGAGGAAAGCAGTCCTATCTCTTCTTCAAGTTCAAAACGTCTGATGCGTTCAGCTTGTGCTGAACGGACTGCTTCTTGCTGTTCGAGAATAATTATCATATTTTTGTTCCGCTGGTCTGATTCATCATTATACACTTGTTCCTTGAGTCGATGAAATTCCTTGTGATGGTGATATGCAACAGCAAAGTTTCCTTGAATTTCAGCAATCGTTGCCAATTGTTTGTGAGAACGAAATTGATTGTGTAAATCAGATGTTTCTTCACTCATAGAGAGTGTTCTTTTCGCGAAATTTGTTGCTTTGTCATACATTTGTATTCCTATAAATGCATCGGTAGCGATAACTAATGTTTCTATAACGAGGATAGTTTGATGTTTCAATGGTTATTAGCGGAAGCTCAAGATAGCTGAGAGCTTCTTCCCAAAACTCACGGTGTACGGATATAGTGGCTATGTATCTTAGGATGTTTTGTTTATGCCAATTGAGGTCAACTGAATTTTCATTTTTTTCAATCAATGAAAGTAAATTACTAAACAGAGTGTATGCAATATCATATTCACCTGCCAAAATCATCATGCCACCCACTCTTGCACTTATCATTATGTGTTTCGGGAGTGATTCATAATGCTCCGAAATCGAAATAGATTCCAAGCCATATTCGATTGCCTTTTGGTGCTCTCCCATTTTAGAATAGCTGCTCGCAATTAGTAATTTGTTGCTGCCAATGATAGATGGAGAACCAAGCAATTCTGCAATCTCTTCTGCTTGTAGTAAAACTTCTAAAGCAGAAGTTTGGTCACCAAGATGTTCATAGATCTTTGCCAAAAGTCTATAGATATAAACGATAATACTGTCTTTCTGTAAACGCTTTACGTATTCAACAGCTTGATTGCAAATGGTAAGTGCATCGCGTACTTCACCCAGATATAGCTTGCATTGAGCTATATAATAGAGTAAAAGTGATTTGGGTAAAAGGTATTCTTGGGGAATTGTTTTAGGTGAAATGTCGCCTTTGTTTTCTTCAAGGACTTTATCCAAAATGCTTGATGTTCTCAGATAATATTGAAGGGCACCCCTATAATCTAACTTATCTTCCCTCATTCGTCCGAAATTAATGAGAATTTGCATTTCTTCATCTTTTGCACCAAGCTCTTGGGCGAGTGCAAGCGCATTACTATTGATTGTATTTATGGTTTCTTCTTGAGAGTTCTGTCTGCGTAAAGCATAGCTGAAATGAATGTAAACATTAAGCAATTCGAGCTTGTTATTAATATGTTTAAGTAGAGCTTCAGCATGATAACAAGCAGTAACAGCCGTTTCGTCTGTCGGTTCGATAATATCTGATAATTTCGATTCATTATGAAGGGAGCGTGCTAATCTAAGAATAACTTCTTTTCCCCTATATTCAACCTTTTGCAATTGCCCTTTTAATGCTGAAATGTATAATTCATCAGGCGTTTCATACTCAAGTAATGTGCAGCATCGCGTTTCCCAAAATTTTCTGTTTTCTACTGCATATTTCCAAAGTGACGGGTAATCACCTCCGAGAACCTTGTTCAGATTTTCGAAAATGTATTCAGCTCTTTGGTTCCGTTCCAAACTTTCAACTTTTGTAATAAATACTTCAAAATCAAGAGGTACGGTTAGTTTTGTCATTTTTATAAAGAGTTCAAGGGGATTTTATAAATACTAATTGTAAACAATAGGGTTACAAGTCCTTAACCGTTTGTTTAATGATTGCATCAAGAGACTCTAATGTTGTAAGACCAAGCCGAGCACGCATTCTATAGCGCTGGGTATTCACAGATTGAGCGGAAATACTCATGAGTCGAGCTATATCTTTGGTAGAATGTCCAAGGGTTATATATCTACACACTTCACGCTGAATTTTTGTAAGAGTAGGAAAAGCTGTCTCAATTTTTACATCAATCTGTTTATACGTTTTGATTGAATTGGCAGCAATAGTGTTTTCGGAAGACCGGATAACTGTATGCAGAACCTGAACGACTTGTTCAGCATGTTCATTAGTTGTTTTCATCGAACGTAGAGTAGAGCGAATCTCTTTCAGAGCTTGCTCGCGATGTACGAGAGCATTCGAAAGTTGACCAATCTCTTCTTCAAGCTCAAATCGCCTGATACGTTCGGCTTGTGCAGAGCGTACTGCTTCCTGCTGTTCGAGGAGTATCATCATATTTTTGTTGCGTTGGTCGGATTCATTATTGAAAACCTGCTCTTTAATACGGTGAAATTCTTTGTGATGAGTATAAGCAGAGGTAAAATCACCTTGATGCTCCGCTATAGCAGCTAATTGTTTATGAGCAATAAATTGATTCTGCAGATCATTGCTTTCACTACTTAGTTTCAGAGTCCGCATTGCAAAATCAGCTGCTCTTTCGTATTTTTTTGCTCCGATAAACGCATCGGCACCAACAACTAATGTTTCAATAATATATTGCGGAAGATTACCCTCAGTAAAGAGAAGCTCAAATGGAATCTGAAGGTAAGTCAGAGCAGTTTCCCATTGCTCACGTTTGATTGCAATACCTGCTAAGCTTCTAAAAATTTGAGCTTTATACCAGTCAAGATTTCCTGATATATCTGAACTTACGGCTGTTTCAAGTAATCCCAAGAGTAATGATTGTGCTCTCTCAAATTCACCTGCGGATACCATAAATCCTCCAACTCGACTCCCGATTAAAATATATGTTAACGGAGATTCATGAAGTTTATAAATGGGTAGGGCTTGCAAACCGTATTCAATCGCCTTTTGATATTCTCCCATTTTACTATAGGCAGTAGCTATAAATATCTTATTTTGCCCGCTTAGAAAAGGAGAATTGCGAGATTCGGTTATAGCTTCCGCTCGAAATAAATGCTCCAATGCCGTATTGTATGCTCCGAGAATACTGTATGCACGTGATAAAACCAACTCAATATGAATCACAACATTATCACTTTGCAATCTTTGTGCATATGCTGCCGCCTTGTGACATACTGTAATAGTCTCGCGGATATTGCCGATCAGTAGAGAGCAATGGGCAATATTAAAAAGGAGGATACATTTCGGTAACAGATATTCTTCGGGGATTGTTCGCGGAGCGTCCTCAATCTTGTTTTCTTTTATTACATTTTCTAAAATATCGAGTGCATTGTGATGATATGGCAATGCACCGGCATAGTCCAGAACATGTTCTCTCAAATGACCGAAATTAGAGAGTACTTGCATTTGTTCATTTTTTGCACCGATTTCATCGGCGAGCGCGAGAGCTTTATTGTTAATTTCGGTAAGCGATTCTTTTTGTGAATCTTGCTGACGCATTGCAAAAGTAAAGTGAATGTAGAGAGCCAGTAATTCCTCTTTATTATTAATATGTTTAAGCAATGCCTCAGCTTGGTAGCAAGCCGCTATCGAAGGTCCGTCTGTAAGCACTGTGATGTCAGAATATCGGGAATAGTGCTGCAAAGCTCTTGCCAATCTGTGAATTGCAACTTTCTCCCTCCATTCTGCTTTGGGCAGCAGACCGAGCAATGCTTGACTATACATTTCTTCCGGAGTTTGATATTCAAGCATACTGCAGCACCTCTTTTCCCAATAAAGCTTCGATTCAACTGCATATTTCCATAGCACATTGTTATCACCGCCGAAAACCCTGCTGAGATTATCAAAAATATATTCGTTCCTCTGATTACCTTCTAAACTATCCACTGTTTGAACGAATAATTCAAAATCAACGGGAGTATTTAACTTTGTCATAAGCGTGAGATTGTCAGATGATTTTGTGTATAAACATATAAAGAAGTACATTCTATACAAGATAGATATTTACATCGCAAATTACAAATTGTCTATTGCCTATCCAACGATTTGCACTCAAAAAAAAATATGTCTGAATTAGAAAACAAAGCAAGTGATGGAAACTATATTGTAATATATATACTTACGATGTGCGTTTGGTTCGATAATCTTCACTTTTCCTTTTGATAACAATATTAAAATTCTATTTTGTCTATCGTTTTTCTATCAATCGTGTAGAAAAACTGCTTTAATGTGAGGGTAGATTTGCAGCGTATAATTCCAAATGTATCTTTATTTACCGGAATAAATGTATGAGAAAATCTACGCTTAGTCTTATTATTGCTCTTGTGTGTTTGGCAATATCTATTGATACTGTTCAAGCCGGGGTTCCCCGTCTTCTATCCTATCAAGGAATATTGACTACGAAAGTAGGCGATCCTGTTCCCGACGGCAATTACACGATTTTAGTTCGTTTGTATGATACCGGTATTGGTGGGGTTGCCTTATTTGAGGAAACACTTTCGGTTCAGAGTGTAGGCGGAACATTCAACGCACTGTTAGGGAAGACTACTCAGATCATTCTTGATTTTGATAAGCAATATTATCTTGGAATTACTTTGGACGGGCAGTCTGAATTTGCACCGAGAACAACTTTGGTTGCAGTTCCGTATGCAATACAATCTGAAAATGCAGTCACAGCTGCCGGACTAAAAGCAGGAGCATTTGGTGCGGTTACAAGTTTGAACGGAGTTTCAGGAAATTTACAAATAACAGGTAACGGAGCGACTACTGTTACCCAAGCAGGAAATTTGATTACAGTAAATACTCCTGCCGGAATCAACTCCATAAACAGCGATGATAATTCTGTTGTTATTACAAATTCTTCCGGTCCGAACACAACACTAAAAGTAGGAAATATCGGATTAAAAAATATTACTTCAAGCGGTGGGATAGCAGGTGATATTATTAAATTTGACGGAACAGAATGGAAACCAGCGAAGGAAATTGCTTATACATCTGGAAACGGGATTTCAGTTCAAGGTCAAATCATAGGTCTTGCTTCACAAAATGCAACAAGCGGGCAAGTTTTGAAATGGAACGGAACAGCTTGGGTGCCTTCTTCTGATGATAATACGAGTTATTCTGCAGGAGCGGGTTTGCAATTAATGACCAATCAAATTTCTGTATTGCCGACTGGAGGAGATTTAAGCGGAACGCATACAAACGCAACGGTAACAGGGCTCCTCGGGAAGAAAATTTTACCAGCAACGATGACAAATGGTCAGGGATTAGTTTATAATTCAGGAACAAATTCTTGGCAGCCTTCAACTTTAGATTCTGATCCTAATGATGATATTCTCATCGGTTCAAAAGCCGGAGGTGATTTAACGGGAACATATCCTAATCCTACCGTTTCTGATGGAGCAATTTCTTCACAAAAACTTGGATTAGGTGCCGTGACGACTGATAAAATTGCCGACGCTCAAATTACTGTATCTAAAATAAATTCTTTTGGAGCAACAAATGGTCAGGCATTAACATTCGACGGAACAAATGTCGTATGGGCAAATCAATCTTTGAACGGTGTTGCGGGTGGTGACTTATCGGGGACATATCCGAATCCCAGCGTTGCATCTAATGCCATAACTGCATCAAAACTCGCAGATAATTCTGTAACAAGTTCAAAAATCACAGATGGGTCAATCACTACAGTTAAACTCGCTGATAATTCAGTTACGAGCTCAAAAGTGAACGACGGTTCAATCACAGTTTCAAAACTAAATACTGTAGGTGCAACAACCGGGCAAGCTCTAACTTTTAACGGGTCGAATGTTGTGTGGGGAACCCCAGATATAAGTGGTGCTGCAGGTGGAGATTTATCAGGTACCTACCCAAATCCTACCATCGCGTCGAATGCAATTACAACAGTAAAGATTGCAGATAACTCAATAACAACATCAAAAGTGAACGACGGTTCAATCACCACATCAAAAGTAAACACAACAGGTGCAACAAGCGGTCAAGCTCTCACGTACAATGGAACGAATGTAG
>JACPWH010000181.1 GCA_016197185.1 Ignavibacteriota bacterium | reverse complement strand
GAAGATAGCGTTTAAGCCATCAACCAGCTGTTGAGGTGAAATCTTGGATGAAAGTGCTGTGAAATCCACAATATCAGAAAAGAAGATACTTACATTTTCGAAATAATCTGAAATGGTCGCTTTCTTCTCCATCATTCTGTTGGCAATAGTTTTAGGAAGGATATTATGGAGAAGATCTTCAGTTGCTTTGCGTTGTGCTTGCTCTTCAGCTATTTTCCTCTCGAATGCAAATTTTTCCGTTTGTTTTTGTACCTCAGCAGAGAATACTTCTTTTTCGAGCGTACTGTATTTTTTATTATAATAATTTGCTGCTTCCCATTTAGCTGTTCGCTCATATAGTTCTGCAAGCTTTTTTATAATTTCCATATTACGTGCCAGCCCACCCAATTCTTCGAATTGATTGATTGCTCCCAATAGCAGTTCTTCAGCTTTGTAAGCATCATACCCTTCAAACTTCTTATCGGCATAAATAATACCGATAATGCTTCTAGTGTTTGCAATTTCCAATCTCATATTTACTTCTGTATATACATCTAGAGACTCTTCCAGATATTCCAACGCATGGTAATATTCTCCGAGTTCAATGTAAACACTTCCGATTCCACTTAGAACTGCTCCTGCTTTGGAACGGACGCCGAGATCTCTGCAAAGAGACAATGCATGATTCATATTTTCCAATGCCTTGGAATACTCTTTCATTGAGTATAATACATTTCCGATATTTAGGTATTTAAAGACAACCTTGGATTTCATTCCCAATTTTTCATGAATTACAAGGGAACGACCCATATATTCCAGTGCCAATGGATAATCGTGAATATAATAATAGACAATTCCGATATTTCCAAGTACATCCCCCTGCTCTTCAAACGATTCAAACTCTTCATGCAGTGCAAGTGCCTTCATCATATATTCCAGAGAATGGACATAGTCTGCCATATTGCAATAGACCAACCCTATATTCCCCAACACGAAAGCAGAGTCTCTTCTCAGATCAAGTTGCTCTTGCAGAGCTAGCGCACGTTTCATGTATTCGATTGCCTGCGGGTACTCACTCATTTTTGTATATGTATCCCCGATATGCCCCAATACATTTGCTGTTTCTCCCTTGTTGTCTAACCGTTGGTGCATTGCCAGTGCTTTCAAAAGATATTCCATGCTCTTTTGAAATTCATTCATGAATCGATAGATATTACCGATTGACTGCAAAATTTTTGCTTCGGAAGTTTCATCCTTTGCATGAATTGTAAGCGGAAGTGCTTCATAAGCATATTCAAGTGCTTTGTGCAACTGCCCTCTTCGACGATATATATTGGAAAGTTTGAGAAGCGAAGCGAATTTTACTTTACCGGACTCCGGCGTTTTTTGATCTGCAGACAATGCTTCCAAATGTGCCAATACTTCTTTTACAAGCTGTTCAGCTTCGTCAAGATTACCTTTTCGAGCTGCTGTTTCAACATCATCTAATTTTGATAAAAATTCTTCGTGTGTCATTTAACAAATATCATTGACGTTCTAAAAAATATGTTTACATTTTTACCTTTATCTTTGATCACAAGTTCACCTTATCCAATATTTCATTTAATTTGGTATTTAAAGTAATGAACTTTTATCAAAGTTGTTTGAACAAAAATACAGGTTTTATACAAATCAAAACATGAAAATTCTTTTGATATTTAATAAAGGAAATGTCGGCTGTAACAACCGACATGACTAATAAAACTATACTCACTTCATTCAATAATACCCTCCTCATTCCAACGGTGTTTCCACAACTATCCTAACAGTACGGCTATAGAAACGCCCCTCAGGTAAATCATTATCAAATAAACTAGTCTCGCCTCCCACTCCGTTTGCATTCGTCTCGCTTACTTTCAGCACACGAGCTATTTCCGCTGCACGGCGAATAGATAACCTTTGGTTATAGTCGGAGTTCCCCATTCTGTCTGTATGCCCTGTAATTTGTACAGTTGAATTGGGTTTGATTTGCTTTTTGATAAGGTCGAGAATCAATTGATTCATCGGCGAAATAGCACTTACATTAAAACCGAATACAATCAGATTGAATTTTTCGATTCTCATCTTCTGCTGGAATGTTTGTATCACCGGTATCAAATCCGCTGAATTTGTGATGGACTTCATTTCGTTATCTGTTACCGTAAGTTTAACATCAATCGGCGAATTATCTTTTGGTAATCCCTGTGGAAATTCCGCAAAAGGGCAATCCACAGTTTCCGGTAATTTTCCTTTACCGGTTTTACTGCCAAGTATCCGTCCGTTTTGATTCAATTCGGCAGCCCAAGACGATTCACCTGCATCCGAGGTTACTTTCGATGAAATACGAATTGACGATGCGGACATCGTTCTTGTAGTATCACTAAACACAAGCGGCTCAAGCATTTCGATATGGTTCGGTATGATTTCCACCCGTCTGTTTTCTGCAATACCGTCTTTATTCGAAGAATTCGAAGGAATTTCAGGTAAATTTCTTACTTGGATTGAAATCCTGTCTCCGCTTATTCCCCATACATCTACCAAATACTGCTTTACTTTTTCAGCTCTCGCACGTGATAATTCACGGTTATCCTGCTCTCCACCGAGATTTGAATTGCAACCGATTACTTTTATAGTACTTGACGGCAATTCCACTTTCATCCGCCAACCGAGAATATTCAATATATTATAATAAATCTGAAGCGTAGAGCTGCCGTCTAACATTTTGGGAGTAAACGTGGTTGCATCTTTCTGACTCATACGGTGATACCTCTCAGGGAATTCACTCGACAGGGAATCAAAAAATATGTAATTCATAAGTGCATACATATTCGACGAAACAAGATTTTTTACTTCAAGCGGGAGTTGTATTGCTGCTCCCGAACTGTCTGTTACTGCACGCCTGACAGGACCATTGAATTTCAATTGCTTTTGAGGGGTAATATCCATTGCAATTGCAGGTGTCGTAGGTTCAAACTTCTCCGGTTCTGGTATGGCTGGAGCTGCCAAATCGATAAACGAATATCGAAGCCCGACAGCAAAGCGAAGCCCGTTCACTTTCCAATCACGACTTGTCATCAAATTAGTAAGCCCATAGGAATAGCTTGCCTCAGGAACAAGATGGAGCGATTCATTTCTGTTCATTGGCAAAGCATACGAAAGTCCTACGGACAACGCTGCCATAATGATTGAAGCATCCGGTAGTTTGCCGCTGTAATTCAAACGGTCTTTTTGTCCATTTTCTGTATAGACAATTGTTGTTGGTTCTACAATCCGTTCTTTCTGAGTAAAAGTCCCACCGAGCGGAATCCCCACAAGAAATCCAACACGCCCTGACAAACTATTCATAATAGTAAAATCTATTGACGGCTCTGCTGCTAATAAGCCAATGCTTGTTGTGATTGTATGTTCAAAAACTCCTTCAATCATTTTTCCTTTATCTACCGTTTGGGTCTCTGTAGCAAGCAAAGTCCCGCTGATATTCTGATACCCTACTCTCAATCCAATTTCAAATTGGTCTGTAATAGGAATCATTGCCATGATACCACCCAAAAGCCCGTTTCCACTTCCCGAAGAGTACGAAGGGCAGCAACTCGGCACATTTGGCAATCCTTTGAAATTAGCTGCGTATTGATTAGCACTCAATCCTGCTAAAACACCGAATCGCCAGCGGACAATATCCCCGGTATTTTCGAGTTGTGCGTGTAATTCACCTGCAATTGCAAGAAATAGTATGAAGGGGAATAGTTTTTTCATAGATAAATAATAATTTCTTTCGGTCAAGTCAGGTTTATGCCGTCTTGCAATAATATTATAAAAATTCTCTAGAGATAGGGCATTGCCCTATCTACTGTTTGCTAACGGTATTTTTTTTCTGAATTATAACCTGCACACTCAAAGATAGGGCAATGCCCTATCTCTACTGAATAACTTAGGTTACATTATAACTTATCAATGCTGAAGTAAACCCATGACCCGATCTTAAAGTAAGGATAACCGTACTACTTTCATAGATATTTTTTTTACTTCTGCACTGTTATCTGTTTTGTAAATAATTCATTCGGTGTTTGCATCCGTAGGAAATATGAACCGTTCGGCACATACATCAGGTTTATTCTGTCCTTAAAACTTCCCGCTTTTGCATTTCCCGATTTAAGAGTGGATACTACTCTGCCCTGCATGTCTATCATTTCGATTGTTGTGTTGCCATTTTCACCAAGTGTATAGTCTATATCAAGATGACTCGATGCAGGGTTAGGATATGCTGCAAGCATTGTAGCTGCCACTGAACGGACAAGCCGCACCGAATCCCCCTCTCTGCATACATTCAAGATGCGCACTTCACCATTTTTTGTGACTGTTTTAATAGTAGGTGCATCTTTCCATACAAAAGAAACAATTTCAAGTGTCGTTTTTTCGGCATTACCAAGTTTGGGGATAAATTCCATTTCTCCGAGGATTCCTGCGGTGTCTCCTGTAGTTCCTATCACTTTCAATGTGCATATATCTCCGGTTCTGTTGCATGGAAGATTTACTGATTCCAATACAGTGGCATTGTAACGGATCGTCGCCTCGAAACTCCTTCTTGGGAATGTAGTCGTAATAAGATTTTTGGACTGCTGGAGCAAGAGCGGCACTTTGATTTTTTGTCCCGTTGTTCCTTCTGCCTGAGGGATAACGACTAATGTTCCCCCGTTTGAAAGGGAATTCGAGGCAGCATACCAAAAGCCCACATTATGACGTGTATTTCCTGCTGCAATGCGCCCGATTGAGGTTTGGGTCACAGTCCCTCGGATGGAGGTATTGCCTGATTTTGCATTTGTCGCACCCGCACTTATTACCGAATGCGGGATCGTTTGTGCGTGTGCAACTTGCATCATTAGCAATAAGATACAAAAGACAGATAAAGTAGATTTTATTTTATGTTTCATAGATTATTTTCCCAAACTGGCTTTGAACCTTCATATATAGCCCACGGTTTCAACCATGGGCAGCAGATGTTTACATCTATCTTCAAATGGTTTCTACCATTTTATAACCGTCTTGACTCTCCTGCTCGACCACACACCCTGCACATCTCGAAGAGGGGATTTAAGATTTATTTTAGCATACTCGTTTCCCATGGTTTCAACCATGGGCTATGATTTAAATTAGCAATTATGGCTGAACTATTGTAATATCAACAGCCACATCATTCGGGTCAATTATTCCACCTGTTGCATTAACCAATTTAATACGGACAACGTCTGCTGCCGAAACCCGTGCAGAAGCTATGATAATGCCATCTTCCATATCATCACGAGGTGAAACGGTTACCGTACTTCCGATGACTGCTCCAGTAACAGCAATATCTACATAGACAGTTCCTCCATCTCCAGGAATATTTCCACATACTAAGTTTTGATTCAGCAATTGGAATGTCTGTACTCCCCAACTCATTGTTCCGGTTGTAGAACTTGTAAGAGGCCGTCCTGTTCCCGTCGGGTATGCTGTAGGAAGAGTATATGTTAAATTAGCAGTTTGTACTCCTGCTTCAAATGATGAATAATATGTAGTGCCTAAAGGGAATGCACCGCCTGTTGCTTGCGCAGTAAAGAATTTTAATTTAGAAGGTTGATTACGAGTATTTCCAAGCCACAAATCTACATTTCCAAGATACGCAATATGTGCATCACTCACCGTTGCGCTGTCTTGATAAGAGCTTGACCAACTGTTATAACCGAAACACCCACCTCCCACATCAAAACGCAATCCGTAGCCACCGGGAATTGCGGAGTAAGTAGT
>JACPWH010000180.1 GCA_016197185.1 Ignavibacteriota bacterium | reverse complement strand
CTCTATCCTTCCTTCCCTATCTTTTACAAGGCGCTACTGCGGCAAGCTTCGAAGAACATATCTATTCTAAAGCCCCTCCTCCCAGTTGGGTCAAAAAATATAACTTTCCTCTCAATCCCGTTGAACCCCAGCCTTCTCAAGTCAACTTACAATATCTTCTGATTGATACGCAGAGACATTGGGAAGAGAAAACCACTTATTGTCATTATGCGGTTAAGGCATTGACACAAAATGGAGTGGAAGACATCTCTACCCTACATATCGACTTTGATCCTTCTCATAGGCAGGTGGTGGTCCATTTTATTCGGGTCTTCCGAGATGGACAGTGGCTAGATCGCTTAGAAAATTCCCTTTATCACCTGCTCCAAAGAGAAAAAGAGCTGGAAAACAACCTTTATAATGGAGACCTCTCTCTTGTTTATTTACTAGGGGACATCAGGAAAAATGACATCATAGAATACTCCTATTCCATTGTGGGAGCAACCCCTATTTTTGATTCTTATTTCACTGACTGTATCTATCTGCAATGGAAAACCGCCATAGAACAAGTGGCGTATCGCTTTTTAGCTCCCCCTGATCTTGTATTTTCCACAAGACTTGTCAATACAAACATAGAGCCAAGAATCGTTGATCTCTCCCCTTCCATGAGGGAATGGACGTGGGAAGCTATGGCAACACCGCCCTATGTTGAAGAACCAGACGAACCTATCTGGTATAACTTCCCTTCTCGAATACAGTTAAGCCAATATAAAACCTGGCAAGAATTTGCTAAGCATATTGCCCCTTTGTACACCTCACCTAAGCAAACTTCTGCAGAAATGAAAGCTTTAGTTAATACCTGGAAAGAAACGACACAAGATCCCAGAGAGCGGGCTTTACTTGCCTTAAGGTTTGTACAAGATGAGGTAAGGTATTTTGGTCTTGAAAAAGGGATCCGTAGCTACGTAGCACATGATCCTCAGCTCGTTCTTGAGCGCCGCTTTGGCGACTGTAAAGACAAAACCCTTCTTCTCCACACCCTTTTGCAATTAATGGATATTTCCTCCACTCCTGCGCTTGTACACTCAACACAAGGAAAAAGGCTTGCTGAAGTTCTTCCTTTACCTTTTGCTTTTAATCATATGGTACTCTACATCCAGATTGAAAAAACTCCCTATTGGGTAGATCCCACCGACTACCTTCAAGGAGGCTCCTTGCTTACCACCCCCTTCCCTAATTACCACTGGGCACTACTACTTTCTGAACATACTACAGCCCTTACTCCTCTTCCTGAAAATCTTTTGCCCCATCCTACAGAAATCGATACTTCCTACCTTTTAACTTCTGAGGACTCTGCAGCGCTTACTATTAAAAAAGTTTTCCATAGTTTTCAAGCGGACAATTTAAGAAAAAACCTAGCAAGAACCGGCAAAGAAGAAATGTCAAAAAACCAACTAACTGAAATGCAAAAGCGCTATGTAGAAGCTATCCAAACCTCTCCTCCCCACATGCAAGACGATAGAGAAGATAACACTTTCACACTGGTAGAATCTTATACCATCCCTACTTGCAACCTTCCAGACAAGAAAACGATCGAATTGTTTCCTTATACGACTAAAAATAGATTAAACAAAAGGCCCCTTTTGATATAACTATCACCTCTATACAAACTGTCCCACCTATTAAAGCAGCATCTGCAAAGTTCTATTATTTTTTTCCTGTTATTTTGATAGGAATGATTTGCTTCATAATTTGGCAGAAAAGAAAACACTTAATAAAGGAGTACCTGATGCTACCAACATATCACGAAATCGATCAACAAGCAGAAAATACTCGAAAGCGTTGGCTTCTCGCTACTCTCTGCTCTTTTGTCTTAAGCCCCATGTTCTTATTTATCGCTTTAGGAAGTTATGAAAAGGATCTAGTTGCTGGAAACACATTTCTCAACCTCCTAACCCATGCCGCCATTGGACTGAGTATCGGACTGTTGCCCTCATGGCTAGCGTGGCATTGTGCATATAGGAGACACGGGACCGCTCTCCTCATGTTTTGGTTAATAGTCGGACCCTTTCGCTTTTTTGTAGTATTTGCAGCAGCTATAGGAGGTTTAGTGGCAAAACCTCACAAACCACTAGTTAGTGCAGCGCTCATATTTGAAGCTATAGCCTATGTTTGGTGGTACATTCTTAGCTTCAAGCTTAGGAAAATAAACAAAAAGTTTTGGAGACCTAAGAAAATGGAAACAATCTAAAATTAAGCAAAAAGCTTTTTCCTCTATTAGCCTTTCTCTTTCCTATCTTTTTTGCAGAAAACGACGGAGTTTTTAAATTCTGTGGATATCATGCTCTTGCCCTTTTCTTAAAGCCATTACTTTAGTAAAAGTGCTTTTTATTGCACCCCTTTAAAAATGAGCGCTCTAAAAACCTTGTGATAAAAATTCTTGCAATTTTTTACTATTTAGGTTTTTAATAGTGTTCTTTTAAAGAGAAGGCTCTATGAAATATCTTCGAATACTCTTTGGACTTATTCTCTGCATCTTTTTCTTTCAAGGTCTCCCTGCAAACGAAAACCTTGAAAGCAGTTATTTAGGCTCAAGAGAAGGAGACCCTGCAAGTTTAGTTAAAAATGTCAGTACAATTCATGGAGATTATTCTGAAATCGAAGTTGACCTAGTTGTCCCAGGTCCCGATCCCCTGACTCTTTCAAGATATTATAGTAGTCGAGATAGTTTTACTATAGCGAACATTGGAGGATGGCGTTTCCACCCTCACTGCTTTCTATTTGTAAAATAGAACCCTAAAAAAAAAAGGATTATAAAACCCCAGAAGGAGTATTCGCTCTTTTTTCTGCTTTTGTAGGAACGCCTGAAGGGGGTATTTTAACATACAGCGGCTGGCAAAACACGACTAATTCCAAAAAGCCTTCTCTATTTAAGCTAGATATTGAAGGGCAAAATTTAGGACTTAGCAACAATGCTAGAGGAAGCATCAGCTCCTGGACCAATCAAAAGAACAACGCCCTACATTTTGACCAACAAACAAATAGCTTTGAACTTCGCCTTACCCCAGGAGGTAAGCGAGTATACAATAAGCATTCTTCTCAAGAACTCTATGTGCTCACTTATGAAATCCTTCCTAGTGGTAATAAGATTTTTTATAAATATAACGATCATGGTCATCTCATTTATCTCCAGATGACAAATGCTTCAGAAAACAAGGTTCTGAGTTGGATAAAACTAGACTATGGGGACGGAGGGAGCAGCTCCCGGGATGGCGATCGAGTGCACGCAGAAACAAGCGATGGGAAAAAGCTAGAGTACCAGTTTGAAAAAGATCCTTCAGGAATTCTTCTCTTAAGTAAAGTCATAAACTCAGATAAACCGGATCTCCATTATCTTTATCAAATCACCGATAAAAGAGCTCTTCTTACTAGAAAAGAGCTTCCAGAAGGACGCTTTGTAGAAATTGCCTACTACCCTGCAGGAGAAAATGAACATAAAGTGGCATCAATTACTACTCCTATAAATAACAAACAGGTAAACACTACCCAATTTTCCTATACCTTAGATCAAAATGGAAACGGCGCCACCGAAGTCACTGAAGCTTCAGTACGCAAAAGTATTTATCTTTTCAACCATGAATTTCAGCTTATTGGAATAGAGAACTACCTCAACGGCTGCTTATATCGAAAATATATAAAATCCTGGGGTAAGGAAAAAGATATGGGAAATTTGGTGGGGGCCTCTATCCAAGATGCAAAAGGGGCTACTTTTTATTACAAACTATTCTCGTATGATGAGAAGGGCAATATTCTTGAAGAGAAAGAATATGGCAACCTTACAGGAGCGCATCCCGGCCCCATCGTTCTTGATGAGCAAGGGTTACCTTCTAAAGATCAGGAATCTTTTACAAAGACCTACTCCTATTCTACTAAAAAAGAGGAGTATATTGTTTGCAAAGAGGATGCTAAAGGAAATGGTATAAAGCTCTTCTATAAAAAAGGAAGCAATCTTCTTCTAGAAAAGTTAACTCTTGGAAGGGGTCCAAAAAAAAGATATGTTTATAAGTATAATGAAGACGCGGCTCTTATTCAAACAACCATTGATAATTCTTCTAGCGAATGGGAGGTGGTATCACATTTGAGAAAAAGATTAATTACTTCGATCTCTCCTAAAAAAGATCTTCCAAATGTTGGCGCTACAGAAATCCTAGAGAAAAAGTATTTAGATACACAAACAGGAAAAGAAGTTTCCTCAAAAAAAATTCTCAACAAATTCGACTCTTCAGGAAATATTACTTCTCAAGAGATTTATGATTCTAATGGAGAACTCCGCTACGCCACTAAGAGGAGATGCGAAAATGGCCTCCTCCTTTCTGAAACTGATCCTATGGGGAATGAAACCTTCTACACCTATGATGCAAATCACAATCTTATGTCCAAATACCTTAGCGCTTCAGAGCTCACTTTTGAATATCAATACGACCTTAGAAACTTCCTTATTGCAGCAACAGAAAGAGAAAAAAAGGGGCAAAGTTTTACAATTACTCGAAGCTACGATTCGATGGGAAATATACTGTCTGAAGCAGATCGACTTGGAAATAAACCCTTTACACCTATGACGAACTTGGCCGCATTCTTTCCACTTCCTATCCTGAAATTCATGATCTAGAAAACTCCTCTCTCCGTCCTACTTATACCTATACCTACAATTTTCTCGATCAGCTCGTTTCCACTACTGACCCAAAAGGAAACGTGATTAAACAATCCTGTACAGTTAAGGGAAAACCCTCAGAAGTACACTACCCTGATGGAACTACAGAGCTTTTTAAATACGATCCAGAAGGGAGCTTACATCGTTATTATGGTAGAGATGGAATCATTCAAGTACTAGAATATGATTATCTCGGCCGTTTGGAACACGTAGAATACTATCAGAGAGGAGCTACAGGAAGCCGAGATGGCTCTAAAAGAAAGTATTACTACTATGATGTCTTTGGTCTCACCAGTGAAAAAGACGAAAATGACCATAACACATATTATTACTACGATCAGGCAGACCGCCTATCTAGAATACAAAAAGGTGACATCAAGGTTGAATTTTCATATGACTCTCTCGGAAGAGCACATAGGGTCAAGGAATGGAGCGACTCCAATACTTTCAGCTTGCACATCAGAGAGTACGATCTCCTAGACCGGGTAACCGAAGAGAGGACTGAAAATCATGAGGGAACTACCCTACTCAAACAGGCCTATACATATGATAGTAAGGGACAGTTAATCGAAGTAATTGGATATCCGCAAAATCAAAAAAGCATCCTTAGCCAATATGAATATGATAATTTTGGGCGTCTTTGCAAAATAACAGATCCATTTAACCAGGTATCAGAAACAATCTACGACGATCAATATATCAATGAGCGAGGGCAAAAGGTAGAAAAACGCCTCCAAGTTAACCCCCTCGGACACCAAACTGAAGAGACGTTTGATCCTGCAGGTCATCTCGTCAAAATAACAAGGAAAAATAATGGAGGAAAGCTTCTTGCCGAGTCAGAGTCTTTCTTTGACTCCTTAGGAAATAAGACTCGTGAAAAAACGAGTGTGATTCCTTCTGGAGAACATTTAAAGACTTTCATAACTGAGCGCTCTTACGGTACAGGAAGTCAACTCCAATCCATTACCTATGCTGCTTCCTCTCCTGAAGCAAAAACTACTACTTTTAGTTATAATTGTTATGGAGACCTCATCGAAAAGCATCAGGTAGGATCTAAGGCACCGATCAGTTATAAATATGATGATCAAGGAAACCTTTGTTCCATCTCTTATCCTGATCAATCAAAAAAACTTCTCACACACCAGCTCTCCTATGATAATAAGGGAAATATTACAAAAGTCAAACTAGCTACCGATCAACAACTAAAATACAGCTTTAATGCCAATAGCCAACCTCTTTTTGAGGAGATTCAAGATGCATTTGGTTTCTATAAGCTAGGCTATAGCTACAACGCCAATGGCCAAATACAACAAGTTGAGCTGCCCGATGGATCTTCCATTAATTACCAATACGAAGGGCCCCTTGTCAAAAGAATCACCCGCCTTACCAAAGAAAATACTGAGCTCTATTCTCATCAAATGTTTTCTTATGACCAGATGGGAAATCTTTTAGAGGAAATTTTACTAAAGCAGGGAGGAGCAAGAACCCAAGTTTGGGACCAAGGAGGGAGAAAAACTGCCATTCTCACCGACTTTTTTGAAGAGACAGTACCCAAAGATGGTTATGACCACCTTCATAATCTTAAGAAAATAGAAGTAGCAATAGGAGGTAAAAAATCTTCCAGTATTTATGATTATGATGAGCTCCAAATGCTCATTTCTGAAAAAGGGGAAAGTAATAATTCCTATTCCTATGATTCCCTAGGCAATCGACTTCAAAAGAATGATACTTCTTATAAAAATAACAACCTTAATCAACTCCTTCAAACCGATAAAACGTCCTATACCTTCGACGCAAGCGGAAACCTTCTCACCAAAACCATCAGAAATCAAAATTTATTGTCCCAAGAAGAAACATGGTCTTATCAATTCAATCCATTAAACCAACTTATTCTCGTTATTACTCCGACCCAAAGCAAAATATCTTTTACTTATGACCTAAACGGAAGACGACTTACCAAAAGGGTTGAATCTGAGGACAAAAAAAATGTAAAAGTATTCCGATACTTCTATCTTGGCAATATAGAACTAGGCTGTCTCGATGAAAAGGGAACCATTTTAGAACTTAAAATCCCTGTCAATCCAAATACTCCAGACCCCTCTATTAGCATTGAAATTAAAGGCCAAGCGTTTGTTCCTGTTTATAACTTGCAAGACAGTATTGTCTGCTTAATTCACCCAGAAAAGCGAGAAATCGTAGAAAGTTACCAATATTCCGCGTATGGAGAAGAGAAGATATTCAATCCTAAGCAAGAAGAGATTTCCTCTTCTTCAGTTAAAAACCCTTGGAGGTTTTTCGGCAAAAGAGTTGATGAAGAAACTGGGCTTGTTTACTTTGGAAATCGCTATTATGATCCAGAAATTGGCAGATGGATCAGCCCTGATCCTCTAGGTGACATCGATAGCCCTAACCTCTATCTCTTTGTCCTCAACAACCCTCTCCAATATACCGATTACTTTGGCCTCGCTGCAGAGGTCAACTCTAGCCAAAACAAAAAGGTCTTAGACTATTTCTTTGGAAACGTTGAACCCCATTGCCACTGTGAAACTCATCGCGATTGCAAACGGGGTGGCATTATCCAAAACTTTAGCTCCTCAATTCCTGTAACATTTCCCAAACAATTATCTAGCAACCCCTTCATCCGCTCCCGAGTAGCAGAAGTGGGTACAAAAGAACTTGCAGGAGGTGTTATCGTGTTTGTTAATGGAATGGGTAATACCTTCGAGGAAGCTTTGCAACATCCTATAAGAATGAGCGAGCAACATGGCGGAGTTAAAATCCATTTTGTTTACGACGGCTCACATGGCCTTGCTTGGGATATCTCCGAAGCGATTTTACAACGCCTTCGAATGCCCAATACTACTGAAAGGCTTCTCTCAAAAACAGTCAAAAGTTGTATCAAAAAGTATGGCTCAGATACCAAATTCCTAATCATCGGCCATAGCAAAGGAACTCTCAACATCAAAGGATTCCTAAGAGATGCCCCGCCATCCATTCAGGAAAAAATCACTGTTGCCGCCTTTGCCCCTGCTACCATTATCCCTCAGAGTCTCTGTACCCATGCTCAGCATTACATTACCACTAACGATTTTGTTCCTACATTCGACATTCTACGTATCCTACTATACTCTGATCAGGTCACCTTCCTAAAATCTAAACCATATGACTCAGATCATGGCTTTGCTCATTCTATATACCAGCCTAAAATTGATGAAACTATTGATAGTTTTAGCCAAAGATTGGAAAAGAGAAAATGAAGCGCTTCATTATCATTTTAATCCTGACCGTTTTATCAATCAGCGCTTTATATTTTTATAACAATCCACCCCCACGTAATTATGAGAGGTTTGCTAATAAAATTACCGCTAACGTAGCAAAAAAACTAAAGGAAGAACACGACCTCCACCTTGTTGGCATAGGAGGTAGAATGATGTATTCTGTTGAAATGATGTCGATGAGATTTGATTACTATCATCAGATAACTCTAGAAGAAGCACGAAAGCTTTTAGTAATTGCTATTAAAGAATATTTATCTGCTATTAATTCTGATGAAAAAATTCGCCCCTACCTTAAAGAATACCCATTCACTGCTAAAAACGTTGAAATTGGAATATTCATCCTCCAGTCAAATGGTTCTAAAGTACCGCCAGATAAAATCTATTATATATCTAATATGGATGATATTCTTTCCTATTATATTGCCAAACAGAACGGCTTCTCTACTCGAACCGCTATTTGTGAAGAATCTTATGAAGAAGCGTTGCAACTATTAGGTGAGCCGCTACCCTGAAATCTAACCTGATTCGGCTTTGCTAAGCCCATATACCAACCTAGAATCAATACAGAAATGACTGACTTTATAGAATCTACAGGACAGAGAAGATGACTCGTTTTGTTGTTATTTTAATCTCGACCCTGTTAGTTCTTAGCTGCTTATATTTTTATGACAATCCACCTCCACGTAATTACGAGAGATTTGCTGATAAAATTACCACCAACGTAGCGAAAAAACTAAAGGAAGAACACGATCTCTACCTTGTTGGCATAGGAGGTAGTATGATGTATTCTGTTGAAACAATGTCGATGAGTTTTCGCTATTATCACGATATAACTCTAGAAGAGGCAAGAAAGCTCCTAGCAACTGCTGTTAAAGAATATTTATCCGCTATTAATTCAGATGAAAAAATTCGCCCCTACCTTAAAGAATATCCATTCACTGCTAAAAATGTTGAAATTGACGTATTAATTTTTCAAGCCAATGATCCTCAAGCGCTATCAGATAAAATCTACTATATCTCAGCTATGAACGATCTTCTTTCCTATTATGTTGCTGATAAAACAGGCCAATCTGGTCGCAGAGCTATTTGTAAAGAATCTTATGAGGAAGCATTGCAACTGCTAGAAAACTAGCAACTTTAACAAGAAACTATTCGGCAATCCTATGTAAATCATGGCGTTGTTTAGAAACACAAAGGATGTTAATCACCCTTGTGATTATCTAAAAAGGTTCTAATGCCTGACAAAAACTTTTTGAATATATTCCTTTCGATCCATCCAAAGTTTTTTTGATATAAAATCCCCAGGCAAACAATTGCTAAACCAACAAGACTAAGAACAAAAGGAAGTAAAACGGAATTTTCAAAGATGTTATAAATAAGGTGGCTAAAATAAACAAAAACGCCTACTGTCCCAAAAGCCATTAAGACCTTTCTTCTCACAAGTATTGAAAAATACATCATGACTAAGTTAACGATGAGAAAAATGAATAATGCAAATTCACCTTTATTCCATACTAGATAATACAAACCTCCCCAAAGAGATAATGTGCCGAAAAGATAGCTCCAGAGACCGTAACCTTCTTTTCTTTTACGCTCAATAACAAAATTAGTTGCAATCAATATCAATCCGAAACATATGGAAATCCAGCATCTTTCCTCCCAGCCGACACCTTTGCCAAAAACTAAACGAGCAGTGTCTATAGTTAAGAACCATGCAAAGAAAAAAATAGGGGCTATAAGAAAAGGAAAGGGAAAAAAGAAAAGAGCAATGGTACCTGCAAGGATAGTTCCAAGCTCGATCAATATCCGATTAAAGCTACTGTAATGGCCAAGCATATCGCCTAAGCGCATACCGAAATAAGTTTCTAACCCAGAAATGGCTAGTGGAACCATACAAACAGCACTTGCAATGAATAATCCTGAAGGGGTTTTTAAGCCTTTTTTATTCCATAGCAAATAGCCTACCAGCGTAAATATACACGCACAGGTTGTGGCAATAAGGAAAATTCCACCGCCCTCAAATAGTTGCCAATTTAACTCTATAAACAAAGCGATAGGGAAAATGATGACCATTGCCCCAAAGTAGAATAAGTACTTAGCAAAGGGAGTAGCTCTAGAAGGATTATCACATTTTGCAAGAGCGGTCCAAAATGCTTTGACCTGTTCACTAGGTATTTTTAAATCAGAGCCAAGAGCAAAAAAGTTATCTTTTGAAATTTTCATCAGAATCCTTTGAGTGTAGAGCCACTCTGTAAAAAGTGCTATTTTAAATAGCCATCTGCAAACTAGAGAGTTATTTTCGATGGTAAGCTTATTAAATGCCATCCAAAAACCGCGGCTCTCATAAGCCAAATGGCCTCTCCACTTGCCATATTAGTTTCTATTTGTCTGACCCATTGTCTAGCTTAGGTTTCTTTGTAAGAAAAGCCTCTATACTTTGCACCTTTGTATGGATTTTTATGACTTCTGCATGTATTTCTCTAACCTCAGCATGGATCGCCTCCTGCTTTTCGAGCATCTCAGTTAACAACTTCTGCAAAGCTGTGGTATGTGCTAGCTCTTCAAATTCTTTTACTGACATCACAGGATATTGACCTTTATGGAAGCGTTCCAAATTCTTAAAGAAATGTTCATGCCCTCTTTCACCAGGCATCGGAAGTTGTGAAGGGGCAGGCCCTACGAGCTGCATAGTCGAACTGTCAGAGCTATTCGACTGCCATCTTTTCATTACCTCTGGCAAACCTTTTGGTAAAAGGCGCGCTTGTAATTCACAAGCAAGAAGGGAAGGTCTTATACTAGCACGCAGTACACCTAAAATAGCCACGTTGTCCTCTGCGGTTAAATGGTTTTGTGAAACATTCTATTTCAATCGAGAGCCATTTGTCAAAATTAATGTATCTAACGCTAAGCTTACGGTAAGCCTGATCTTTAAATTTTTTTAAACAAGATTAGATAGCTTTAAGAAGAAGTAAGATCGAAAAATAAGGAATATTTTTATACCACTTTAAATAGCTGATCGTCTTAAGTATATCGGTTGTTGCAGATATTCTACTAAGCGATTTGCCTTTGTCATTCTTAAAAATAACTTATTTAGAAAGAGCCTTTGCTGAAAGACCACTCTCAAGGTGCAAAGTGAATAGCTCATCAAATTGCAAAAGCAAATAGCTAGCAATCTTTTTTGGAGCTGGTCTTTTAATCAAGTTATCTGGTATTTCTTCTAGTGCCTGATCACAAAAATTATTGGCATTTCAGTTTACGTGAAAACTCTCGCGATTAGCCGAAATCCCAATAATTTTTGCGGTGGGGCATTAATAAGAGGTTAATAATCCCAAATGGCTTACAGCAACTATTCCTCTGAAATGCACTATGTCCCTACTTCCTCGCAGAAAGTGACTTCGTTGCTACCTAGTTTAGAGGTTCGCAAACGAGGCGCGATTTATACAAGGCAAGAAGTTGTGGAATTTATCCTTGACCTTGTTGGTTACGATCCTCAACAAGTACTAGAGTCTAAGCGATTACTAGAACCAGCTTGTGGAGAAGGTAGTTTTCTTATACCCGCTGTTAAACGACTTCTGCAATCGATCAAAAAAACTCAAGGCAAAAATAGTAAATCAACCTATCAACGGCTGAAACATTCAATACGTGCAGTAGAACTTCACCAGAAGTCTTTTGAAATTACTAAAAATAAGCTTTGGGACTTATTGATTCAAGAAGGGGTTCCACAAGAAGATATTGAGAAACTTCTAAAAGATTGGCTGATTCAAGGAGATTTTTTGCTCATTGAACCACCATTCGATTTTAATTTTGTAATTGGTAACCCTCCATACATTCGCCAGGAACTTCTTTCAGCAGATGTTTTATTCCAATATCGTCAGAAGTATAAGACAATGTATGATCGTGCTGATATTTATGTGGCTTTTATTGAGAAGTCTTTGAAAAATCTTATCCCAGGAGGACAATGTGGAATGATTTGTTCTGATCGTTGGATGAAAAACCGTTATGGGGGGCCTCTTCGAGATTTTATTTCTAGTAATTTCCATCTGCGAGTTTATGTAGACATGACAGATTCCATTGCTTTCGATTCAGAAGTAACCGCCTACCCTGCTATTACAGTAATTGCCAATGATCAAGGCTCTATTACTACTGTTGCTTCTAATCCTACAATCGAAAAAGAAAATCTTAGAACTCTTGCTCTAAGTTTAACCAATCAGATAAATCTAAATGACGATAGAGTGCATGTTGTCAAAGGAATCTGTCGAAGTTCAGAACCGTGGGTATTTGGATCTGCCGATTCATTAACCCTTGTAAGGCGACTAGAAGATCAATTTCCTTTACTAGAGGAAACTGGATGTAAAATAGGAATTGGAGTAGCTACAGGAGCCGATGATGTATATATTGCTTCTATGGAAGAGCTTGATATTGAAGACAGCCGGAAAATCCCGCTTGTAATGACTGGCGACATTATCAATGGGCAAATAATGTGGTCAGGACATGGTGTCGTTAACCCTTATCTTGACGAAGGTTCTCTGGTTGACCTCGATGATTATCCTAAGCTCCAGTCGTATCTTGAATCTCAAAAAGCTAGAATTTGTCGTAGACATGTTGCAACTAAAGACCCCATTCGATGGTATCGAACTATTGACCGAATAAATCCAACACTTACACATAAACAAAAACTATTATTACCCGATATCAGTGGACAAGCTCAGATCATATATGAATCTGGTCAATTCTATCCTCATCACAACCTCTATTACATAACCTCCGATAATTGGAATCTAAGAGTATTACAAGGGATCCTTATATCAGGCATAGCACATCTCTTTGTAGAAGCTTATTCGACACAGATGCGAGGAAAATATTTGCGATTTCAAGCTCAATATCTTCGTCGTATCCGAATTCCGTATTGGGAAAACTTATCCAGCATTCAAAAGAAGATGCTCTCCTATGCTGCAACACAACAAGACCCAGCAATATGCGATGAAGTGATTGCAGAGCTCTATAGCTTATCAGAAAATGAAATGGATGTTATTCGCAGCAAAAGAGGTTCTAATGCCCCTTAACCTTGCTGAATATGAATTGCTGGCAACTCAAGCTGTGAAACATTTTTGGAACAATCGCTACAGTGCCAAAGATCGACAGACGCAGCTAGGAAAGATCGACCAAGGATCAAGGGGAGCTGTAACAGCAGGCACAAACATGAACGGTTTTGTCAATCTTGTACATAAATTAGCAGCTGCTAATGGAATGCCTGATGCAAGCATTATTAGAAACGGGCACCTAATGACCCTGCCAGGTTATTTCAGACCAACAAAACGGTGGGATTTACTTCTCATCCATAAAGGCATGCTAGTGCTCTGTAACAAAAAATTTAATCATAATTTTTAAATTTTGGATATAAGCTTGCCAGTTTAATGCGAGCATTGTCTACCTTAAATTGCCAGTGAGTCATTACCGCTTTCTTGTTCCGTTCTTTCTGCCATGCTTGTATTTCTTTTATGAGAGTTCCTTTGTCGGGAATTCTTCTATCTAGGCATTGCCTAGAAAGTACACTAAATTCTGATTCTGCCATATTTAGCCAGCTTCCATGTTTTGGGGTGTATTCTAGCGTTATTCGATCAGCAATGCGCTTTGCTTCTACTGCTGGAAATGCCTTATACAAAGAAGCTTTTGTATGAGTATTTAGATTATCCAGAACAATCGTTATTTGTGGGGCATTCGGATAGAATGTATCAACTAGAGTTCTCATTGCTTCAGCAAAATCAACAGCTGTTCTTTGGTCTGTAATTTCAACGTGCCTTGTACCTCCAAGAGGCTCAAAAAACATAAACATATTACTTACGCCACCACGAACATATTCATTATCATACTTGCTTATCTGCCCCTCCCGAATAGGCAATGATTTTATTACTTCCAGCACATGTTGCTTGTTACTCTCATCTACACAAACTACAGGATGATTCGGATTATATTCACGCTGATATACGTCGAGAATTCGCTCCATCTGGCAGACAAAGGCGGCATCTTCTTTTGGCGGAATCTTCCATTCCTTGTTCAACCATGGCTTAATTTCTTTTTTTTAAGGGCTCTCCCAACCGTGCTGTGAGATATGTCATCAACCACTTCAAGCGTAATCAAACGATCTTTAATGAGCCTAAGGGTCCATTTTGCGTGTCCTTCAGGTGCTTCACTACAGGCTATAGCAGTCATATGAGCTTCTGTAGCGCCATCCACAATGGTGGGTCTACCTGTTCTCGCATTATCAAATAGTGTGTCCTCAATGCTTCCCGTCTTAGCAAATCTCCTTCTCCTATAGCGGACTGTAGATAAAGATACCTCGAGCCTCTCCGCAACCTCCCGATCCAAAAGAGCCTCGCTATTTTGATCCGATAGTAATAATATTTTCGCTCTTATAATTTCTCGAGGTCTCCAATCACCTTTTCTTATGTATTCATTTAAAAAATTTTGTTCTTCTTTTGTCAGATACACTATACTGTCTTGATGCCTGCCCATATTTTTCCCCTTTCCTGAGTAAATCAATTCTTTTATAGAAACAGATTATAGGAAAGATTAAAAATTGTATCTAAATTTTCTGTTACAGAGCACTAGT
>JACPWH010000176.1 GCA_016197185.1 Ignavibacteriota bacterium | reverse complement strand
TCTCATCTTCAATTGGAGACAAACTCGAGAATGAAACAAGTCAAGATATACACACTGATAGAGAAAATCTGAACGATAATACCAACAAAAAACCAACTGTTACTTTTTTAAAATACCCAAATGATACTATATCTGAGGAACAAATTCAAAAAACTATAGCGGATACTTCTAAATTTTATGCAACATATAAACGACTTACACCCGAAGACGTTGAACAAATGAAAAAAGAAACGGAAGAAAGAACAGAAAAGATAAATGAATATTTGAAATTAAATAAACTTATAGCCATAAAAGTAAATGCAAATTGTCCAAACAATACAATTATCTTTTGGTTTGAGCCGACCGTTGATTTTATTAAGGAGCTACCTGAACGCTATCGGGCATCTATGCTTAGAGAAATGTCAACTACTGAAAAAACGAAAAATATTTCATCGAATGAAGAAAATTCTTTTCTTCAAGAAAAAACCCAAACGGGTTGCCAATATTCAGATATTTGTAGAGCTTCATCAGGTGCAGTGTTAGAAACAAATGTTTTTCCAAATCCCGCGAATGAGAGTATAAAACTGAAATTCATACTCAATGAGCAAAGGAAATGCACATTCTCACTTCATGATTTGAATGGAGTATATATTCAACAACTTTCAGGAGAAACATCCTTCTTAAAAGGAGAACATACGACTACTATGGATATACATGATGTAAAAGCCGGTGTATATTTACTCTCGATGGCGACTGACCAAAACGAACGTATTGTACAACGGGTGATAGTGAAAAAGTAAACGTAGGTTCAATGGAGTGTAATATACTTACATTCCATTCATTCTAAAGCATGATACCTATAGTAGGCATCTATTGTTTATTTGTAAAGATATATTAAAATCTTGTTTCATTTATTTACTACTACTTATGTTACTTAAATTTAGATTACGTAAATTTAGAACTTCGTTTTTGACTATTTGGTTTGCTGTAACTTGTATTTTTTCAATTCCAGCTTTAGCCCAAATGAATGCAATAAAGTTTCAAGAATATGACCTTCCGAATGGTCTTCATGTTATTTTTCATCATGATAAATCAGCTCCAATAGTGACTTCTCTACTTCATTACCGGGTTGGATCACGGAATGAAAACCCTCAACGAACTGGCTTTGCCCACTTTTTCGAACATTTGATGTTCGAAGCTACCGACGATATTCCTCGTGCTACCATAAGTAAGCATATAGAGGGTGCCGGTGGGCAACTTAATGCCTATACTACAACCGATGAAACTGTCTACTACATTGAATTACCTGCGAATGAAATCAAATTAGCGCTTTGGATTGAATCCGAACGTATGAGAAAACTTCATGTAGAAAGTGTGGGTGTGGAAACACAACGCGGAATAGTAAAAGAGGAGCGTAAGAGAAGGATAGATAATTCACGTAACGGAACATGGTTCGAGAAAATGTACAAGAATCTGTTCGACGGTTGCTCATACAGTTGGACTCCCATTGGCTCTTCCCAACATATTGATGTTGCAACAATCAGTGAATTCAAAGATTTCTACAATAAATTCTATCAACCTAATAATGCAACCTTAGTTATTGTCGGTGATTTTGACCCAAAAGCAACAAGGGAATATGTGGAAGCATATTTCGGTATTTATTCAAGGGGTGCAGAAATTAAGCGTGAAGATTTTAAATTGAATGAAATTCAAGCTGAATACCGCGAAACAGTCGAAGATACTAAAGCACAATTACCAGCAGTATATATCGGCTATCGAGGTCCCAAAAAAGGTCATCCCGATGCATATGCAATTAGAATGCTAAATACCGTTTTGGCAGGAGGACAAAGCGGACGACTCTATCAACGCTTAGTTAATAAAGATCAAATAGCAGTTCAGTCTTACACTTTCAATCAAGACTTGGAATATGCAGGAATGTTAGCTGCTGTAGGTATAGTTGCCCCCGGTAAAACACCGGGTGAAGTAGAAAAAGCAATCTATGAAGAAATTGAACGGATCCAGAATGATGGAGTAACCGACCAAGAGTTTCAGAAAGCACGTAATACAGAAGAAGATAAATTTATATTTGGCAAAAAGAATGTATTGGAAAAAGCTCAAGCACTTGCCAAATACCATACATTCTTTGGAAAAGCGAATGAAATCAACACCGAAATTGAGCACTATAACAAGATTACAAAAGCAGATTTACAACGTGTTGCTAAACAGTATTTTGCTCAAGACAAACGTGTTGTGCTTACTTATATTCCAAAAGCAAAGTAATACAACAGTTTCACTTTTTATATTCCTATTTAGATTTTTTCAAATAAATTATTCAAATAAATTATCCTTTGTTTTATGAAATTATTTAGAAATTCGATCATACTGTTTTGTGCTTTAGCAAGCATTAGCAGTGCGCTATTTAGTTTTTCCAAAAAAATTGATGTTACAAAACGTCCTGACCCTTTACCTGCAAGAAGCATCAGTTTTCCGACATATAAAGAATTCACCCTTAAAAACGGTCTGAAAGTATTTTTGGTAGAAGACCATGAGCAGCCAACCCTTTCACTTTCAATTCAAATTCGTGCAGGTGAAGTCTCCGATAAGAAAGCTGGAACCGCTTCAATTACTGCCGAACTTCTTTCCAGTGGTACCGATAAACATAATGCTTTGGAACTTTCTCAAAAACTGGATAGTATTGCAATTGGTATCAATGCTACTTCAATTGGTGATGTCAGTAGTATATCTGGTGCTGGTCTCAAGAAACATTTTCCTCTGTTCCTGTCACTTTTTTCTGATATTGTAACCAAGCCCAGTTTTCCAAAGGATGAGTTTGACAAAATGATTCCACAAACAATTGCAGCTATAAAACAAGAAAAATCACGTCCGGGTAACATTGCTCAGGCAATGTCGCGCAAGGTAACATATGGTATTAATCACCCAAATGCTCGCAGAAAAACTGAAGCAACTGTTAAGTCAATTACATTAGAAGATATTAAGGAATTTCACTCTACATATTACAAGCCGAATAATGCAACGTTGGCTGTAGTTGGTGATATAACACAAAATGATCTCGTCCCTATGCTCGAAAAGGCATTTGCCGGCTGGAAAAAAACTAATGTTGTTAGTGTAGAATTTCAGAGAGCATCGCCTATGCCTGTTGGTATTTACTTTATTGAACGTCCAGGTTCGGTTCAATCTTCACTTGTTACTACCTCGCTTGGCGTTCCCCTTCGAGATCCTGATTACGAACCGCTTTTATTATCTGCAAATATGTTGGGTGGAAGTTTCGGAGGACGGCTTTTCAGAACATTGCGTGAAACATATTCTTATACGTATACTCCAAGTGCAATACACACCCGTGCAAAAAGTGTGAACCGTTTTGTGTGTGTTGCTGATGTTCGTAATGCGGTTACCGATTCAGCAATTTGGGTGATTAAACAAGAAATTGCACGTATGCGCGAAGAGAAAATATCGGATGAAGAGCTTACCCGTATTAAACGCTACGAGGTAGGCAGCTATTTATTGAGATTTGAAGAATCAAGTTTCATTGCAACTCTTCTCCAAAATGCTGATTATGCCGGAGAACCGCTTGAACGAATCAAATCGTTTCCGGATCGTTATTCCGCTATTACACCAGAACAAGTACAGGAAGTATCTCAGAAATATTTGAGAGACAATCAGACTTCTATAATAGTTGTAGGAAGTAGGGATATTCTACCCAATCTCAAAAAAATCGGAACAGTATATGAATACAATTTAGATTTGGAACCTTTAACTGATTAAGCAGAACCGGTTAATATCAACGTTCAAGACCTATTATAAAAAGCATATTCTGGCACTTGTAGGGAAAGATAAGGTTACATCAATAATGACTCATATTACAATTGCAAAATCTCCCCTCGAAAATTGTCCTAATCAGCTGCAAAGAACACTTGTCCGCAAACAAAAAGCTCCAAAATCTGACATACTATCCATGGTTACTGACCACAACGAACATATTGTTAAGCGGGTGATTGTGAAAAGGTAACCAAATCTAAAAAATAGAAGCTATGAGTTAAACATAAAGTTTAGTTCATAGCTTCTATTTTTTTAACTCAGATTCATTTATTTACTATAAATGTTCGTGTGGTCGAGCCGTTTTGCGTAATAAACCTGCAATAGTACTTACCGTTCTCAATGTTCTTTGTATCGACAAGTAATGAATATGTGCCGGGTTCTTGATTTGTACCTAATGCAGAATGAATTTCATCCCCAAGTTCACCATAAATCTTAACTGTAACAATTTGAGGTACTTTTAGTACATATCCGATGTTCATATACGTATGGAGAGGGTTTGGATATATCCCCAGAACTAAAAGTGAATTTGAGGCATCGTTCTCATCTGTTTCTTTAGAAACAAGAGTAAGTTCTTGAACAGTTTCAGGAGCAAAATCAGGAGGATTAAGTTTAGCAATTGCAGGGACAGAAACAGAACTTACTGTTGATGAATTTTCCGGTGAATAAAACCCTTTCCAGAACTTTTCAGTTTTTGTCGGAACTGCTATTGAGTCAACAAAGTAATAATCTGCTTGAGCTTTTTCTGGGGTCACATCGAGAATAAAATATCCGTGATTTGTAAGCTCCAAATCTTTGATATGCGGATTTAACATTTTAATTATACCTTCAGCCTGATCAATAAAAGGTGTTCTTCCCCTAACTCCAAGAAGTTCATCTACATTGGCGGATGATATACTTGGTGTTACAAATTCAACTGCACCAGAACCTTCACCGGTTTTGAGATTATATTTTTTAGGATCATAGGGATTTTTAGTTAAGTCAGATACCCATGAACAATGAATATCCCCTGTGAGTAC
>JACPWH010000175.1 GCA_016197185.1 Ignavibacteriota bacterium | reverse complement strand
GTCCATAAGCGGAGGTCAGTTCCCTCGCTCAACCACATTCATTCTAATTGACAATAATTTCAGTGAAACGGATATTCGAACAAATGGCAGTAAGGTCTATAAAACTTTTGGATATGATGCGCTGAAGGTGACAACCGCACATGAATATCATCATGCTATTCAAGTAGGGGTCTATGGTGTTCCAACCGAAACTCCTGAATCAGCCGTAAACGAAATGACAAGTACATGGATGGAGTATCGTGTTCATCCCGATATGGTGGATTATGTATATTATCTTACTCCTTTTTTCACTCAAAACAGCAGCTATTATTTTGGGAAAAGCGAGCCTGATTACGGTTACAAATATTCAATAGTTCTTGAGTATTTCCATAGTTTATATGGCGACGCATTCATTAAACGAATATGGGATATTATAGGTACGGGCGTTCTCCCCTATCATGCAATTGAGAACACTTTTTTGGAACGCGGCAACGGGGTTACATTAGCACAAGCGTGGTGTAGTTTTACAGAATGGATGTATCATACAGGAAAAAGATCTGTTCCGGGTAAATTTTTCACTAAAGCATCAATGTTTCCCGAATTAAGCTATAATCGCCGAGGTTTGTATTCTGCTCCTACATTCATAGCTTCTGAAACTATTCGCCCGTTCGAAATTCAACTCACACAATGCAAATTGCCTACTGAAACAACAACATCCACACCGGATACTGTAGATTTTGTTGTTACATTCCCCAATACGGCTTCAATGGTCAATCATTTCGATACCCCCGGTGAATATACACTTACAATCGCAACTGAACCATTACCCCAAACAATAGAAGGAACACGATATAAGTGGGATATTGTCACGCCAAATAGTGAAATATGTTCAATGCACTTTCTAACAAACGGATTTTCAGCCAATACAAGTGAATTTGTTTATCCCAACCCGTTTCATGTCGGTAGGGCATCCGATATTTCTTTATATTTCCCGGTTCCGGTGGATGCTAATTATAACGACAAGATTACTCTTAGCATCTATACACTCGAATGGCATTCTGTCTTTTCATCTGAAATAGCTGCTAATTTCTATGATGGTAAACGTTTGATACAATGGACTCCTGATATTAATATTCTATCTACGGGAGTTTATCTCTATACTTTGGATATACACGAGAAAACTACACTCGGGAAATTTTCAGTTGTGAGGTAACAATCACCACCACTTCCAATCCAATACACTGTATTTCTTCCACCCCTCATAATCAAAATGCCACCACTCACGCGAATTAGGTACAAACCCAAACATTTGCATTGCCGAGGTCAGTATATCCCTGTTCTTTTTAACATTTTCAGATAACCCCTTAGCATCACTGTTCGACATCTCCGAAAAACTATCGAACTCACTTCCCATATCAAGCTCCTTTCCTTTAGCATCAACCAACGTTACATCCACGGCTGCTCCCCTGTTATGCTTTGAACCGTTTGCCGGATTTACTACATATTTCTTCTCTTTTGTCGCATCCCAGAGTATTTTTTGAATCGATAAAGGACGATAACCGTCATAAACTTTTAACCGGAAACCAAGCATCATAATAAATGCCTGAACCTCAGAAAGTCTTTCGGCAACTTCTTTCCGTAGATATAGTTCTGCCCCGGGATACAAGATTTTTCCTGTAAAATTATTGGTAGTTGCGTAACGAACATCAATACGAATAGACGGATCAATATCCCTCAAGCGAACAAGAGCTGTATCAGGTTGACAATAGAGTAGAGAGGGAAGGAAAATCACAAGCAGAAGTATGAGAACAACTTGAGTTTTCATGTTATTGTGTTAGAATAAAATAGATTGCTAATATGAGCATAAATGTTCCGAAAATCCGCTCGAGTGTTTTGCCGCGCAATCGCACGGCTAAACTAGCACCGAGATATGAAAACGGAACGACCATTATCATCAATACAATCATCGTAGGAATATGGATATGTCCCAAAAGGAAATGCCCGATACTCCCCGGAATCGCCAGAACTGCAATTGTAAACAGTGACGTAGCAAATGCAGACTTTACCCGTAACTTATTTATCTTTATAAAAAGGGGAATCATCACAATCCCCCCTCCTATTGCCAAGATACCCGAAACAAGACCCGTCAAAGTGCCTGTAAGCAAAGCCCACCCCACCGAATGTCGAACTTCTTCTTCCGGTGCTTCCTTCAGAAGCCAGCCGCGTATAAAAAAAGTACTGCCTACAAAGAGGATAAAAGCTCCTGTGTAATACATAAGTATTGATGGTGAGAAATAATCTTTCGTAAGTTGTGTACCCACAATATTCATCGGCAGCGCGGCAACTAGTACCCATTTTGCCAATTTATAGTTGATGAGTCCAAGTTTTCTATAAACAAAAGCACCCGATATTGCCGATGGAAGAGTGGATGGAAGTGGTGAAGCAAGAGCAAGAAGCGGAGGCAAACCGACAAGTATTTTTAGCAAAGGAGTGGCAGCAAGTGCACCGCCTAACCCCAACATTCCCGAACTTGTTCCTATAAAAGCACCGATAAGAGCGGTGATTAGTATTTCATACATAGATAATTTTAAATTGTACCATTGCATCGGCTAAATACCGACTTTATGCTTTAAGACCTTGAAGGTTTTCGAAAACCTTCAAGGTCTGTGTCAAGCATATATTATTAGGGTTGACGATAGTTACTGCCAATTGTTTTCAAGTATCACCCTGCAATAAAATTAACCAACTTCCACTTCACCG
>JACPWH010000174.1 GCA_016197185.1 Ignavibacteriota bacterium | reverse complement strand
CCATGCCGTTTTTATCCAAAATAAAGGTCAATGGAGTGCAGATGTTCTGTATTTAGCACGATTAAAAGGAGTGAATACATGGATTACCAAACAGGGCATCAGATATGATTTCCATAAAATCGAACTTCTTAATGACGGTAAGTCAGCTTCCCTTTTGTTATCTCAAAAAACTGAACAGGAAGGAGAAATTAAAGGTCATGTAGTGGATATGATATGTGAAGGCGGAACCATTGCCAACGACATACCCGGAAATGTTCAAAAGAGTTATTATAATTACATTATTGGTAATGATAAATCAAAATGGGCATCTTTTGTACCTGCTTTCAACGAAATTATACGCCACGATATATATAGCGGGATTGATCAGCGTTTATACTTTGAAAACGGATATATCCGTTATGATTTTATTGTAGCACCAAACGCCAAAACTGAAGATATAGTCTTGAGTTTCAAGGGAGCAAAAGGAATGAACATCAATTCTAAAGGTGAACTTGTACTTCAAACATCAGTTGGCGATGTTATCCAACAAAAGCTATATGCCTACCAAATGAATGGGATTGAGAAGCAAAAGGTTGAGTGTTCGTTTGAAATGAAATCAAACGGCAAAGTGGGCTTTAGATTAGCTGGTTACGACAAAACCAAACAGATTGTAATTGACCCACTTTTATATTCAACTTTTCTTGGAAGCTCAAGTATAGATAAAGGCAATAAATTAGTTGTGGATAGAGCCGGAAATGCTATTGTGGTCGGTGTTGTATGGGGTACTAATTACCCGGTTCACCAAGGAAGTTATAGAAGAAGTTTAGCAGGTTTATCGGATGTTTTTATTACTAAATTTACACCAGATCTGAGTGAGATAATATTTAGTACATATTTCGGCGGTCTATTTACCGATGAAGCAACTTCATGTGCATTAGATGCACCTGAAAATATCATATTTGGCGGTACGACTTCATCAAGGGATATACCCCAGCTTTTAGATGATTATGATCATGTACTGGGAGGCTCTCACGACGGTTTTGTTGCTAAATTAACAGATACAGGGGCTGATCTAATTTTTTGCACATATCTCGGAGGATCAAAGATAGATCAGATTTTCGATCTTGTCAATGTCCCGATTACTGACGATATAATTGTGGTAGGAGAAACTAATTCAACCGATTTTCCTACTCTGACAGGTGGATACCGAACCACAAACAGACCTACTGCCGGTACGGAAGCATATAATGATGGGTTTGTTACCAAAATGAATAAGCGCGGTACTGCTTTGATTTTCTCTACTTTACTCGGTATAGATTCGGCAGAAGATGTATGTTATGGTGTTACATTGGACAAAAATAACTATCCCATAGTTGTTGGTTCAACAGCCAATGTTTCTTATACAGTAGCTGAAATTTTTGCAAAGAATCCTTTTACTACCACTGCTAATGCCATTCGCAGGGTTAATAGCAATTATAAAAAATCTGACGGTTTTTTTGTAAAATTAGGTAAAAATGGAAATTCACTTGATTATTCCACTTTAGTTGGGGGTGATTCAAACGATGTGTGTTATGGCGTAGATGTTGATAAAGACGGATTTGCCGTAATATGCGGGAGAACGGAGTCTAAAACCGGATTTAATGCAAACGGTTATGACCAAACATTCGAAGGAATCTCAGAAGGTTTTGTAATGCGAATTGGTACAGGAGGAGGCATGATGTATTCAACTTTTCTGGGAGGTAGCGGTGAAGACGAAGCGAGATGTATTAAATATTTAAATGCATCGGGGGCAGTCATTGTAGGTGGGATTGCCGGAGTAGGGGATTTACCAACCGGAAAAGTTAATGAAATGAATTATAAAGGAGGGGGCGATGCCTTTATTATACAAGTGAGTCCAAATGGAAGAGCCTGTGAGTATTTGTCATATTTTGGAGGTACTGCCTTTGATGAAATACTCTCAATGCAAGTATATATAGACGGAACTACATACATTGCAGGTTATACGTTTTCGTTTGATATGCCTACCACATCGCAAGCAAAATTCCGTGGATTTAATGGTGATCAAGATGCCTTTGTATCTGTAATCAATACGTGTGGTATCATTCTGGATGCTCCAAGAGACACAATTGTGTGCGCAGGTAAACTTCTCACATTTACAAATCATGCAACAGGTTTTGGAAAAGTTATTTACAATTGGGTTGATTATATGCTCGGGGCTGCAATATCAACGGATTCTACAGTTTCCTTCATTCCTACTGATACGAATTATTATATACTAACGGTGACAGATGATAATTGCTCAAAAACAATTACATATAAAGTTACTACCAAGCAACAACCAAGTATCAATACAATCGAAGAAAAAACAACCTGTATTGGAAAATCAATACAATTATCGGCATTTACCGATCCATCCAACAGAATATTGTGGTTCGACTCTATAAATGCAGTTACACCGAGTTCTACCGGGCTAACATATTCTACTCCGATATTATTAAAATCTACTACCGTATATGTTGAATCGCAAGATACAACCACAAAATGTACCAGCGATAGGATACCAATCAAAATTAATGTTATACCTCCACCCAAAGAACCTTTTTTGGATAACTTATCTATTTGTGCAGACAATTCAGTGAAGATTTCTGCCATCTTTCCTTCCGATGTTAATTTTAAATGGTATGATTCACTTTCAGGCGGTAAACTCCTGCAGGTTGGTCGAGATTTTATAACACCTAAATTATCATCAACAACAACCTATTTTATTGAATCGTTAGATACTATCACCAATTGCATAAGCAGTAAACGTACACCCGTAGTTGTAAATGTCCTGACAACTCCAAATCCAATAATACAGGGTCAAAATGCTGCGTGTGTCAATTCCATTGAAATTGAATATTCAGTTGCCGGTACTCCAAAACGCGAGTATATATGGAGCATAACTCCGAATGGAACTATAACCAAAGGACTTGGAACAAATAAAATTACAGTAAGTTGGACAGGGATTGGAGCAGGTATTATTTCATTAACTGAAAAAGACTTAACTACTTTATGTATAAAAGATGCAATGTATCCCGTAAATATTAGTAACCGCTTAACTTCAAAGCTTAGCGTAATTGGAAGCACCAAGCTCTGCACTGGTGATAGTGTAATATTTGATGCAGGCGCAGGTTATATAGATTATAAATGGTCAAATGGTGAGATTTCTCGAATGATTACCGTTAAAACCGCCGGTGACTATTCTGTAGAAGTACAGGATGCAGGCGGATGTAAGGGTAATTCCAATATTGAGAGCGTAACACTAAGTCCATTGCCTGTTCCTGAAATTGTTGGTCAAACCTCAATCTGCATAAATGGAACTACTGTGCATTATTCAGTAAAAAGCCCTAATGTTGCAAATTCTTACTTTTGGGAAATATCAAGCGAAGGAGTTATAGTATCCGGGCAGGGAACACCCGACGTAATTGTTAATTGGATAACAGTCGGGACAGGTACATTGAAGGTAATTGAACATTCATTAAACTGTTCAGGAGAAAAAACCTTGCCGGTAAATGTGAATACTTCTTTATCCCCAAAAATTACCTGTTCGGTAACTACATTATGTGAAGGTGAAAGTGCTCAATTGGATGCAGGAAATTATGCAAAATACGTATGGTCAACAGGGGAAACCACTAAAACAATTCAAGTAGCTAAATCTGGAATTTATACGATAGATGTGGAAGATGAAGGTGGTTGCAAAGGAACTTCACAACCATTTATGATGACAGTAAGCCCATTACCGATGCCAATTATAACAACATCAGGGAAAACTGAACTTTGCGAAGGTGACAGTGTGATATTAGATGCAGGTAATTACTCATCATATCTATGGTCGAATGGAGCTTCCTCTCAAAAAGTAACTGCGAAAACGACAGGCAAATATAGTGTAACTGTTACAAATTCGAGTGGATGCAAAGGCATATCGACTGAGCAAATAATAACTGTTAATCAATTACCGGAAATACCTGTTATTTCTCAAAAAGGAGAAGATTCATTAGAAGTCAACCCTTATGATAATGCACATAGTTATAAATGGAAATTGAACGGAGTAAATACAGGTCAAACAGCCGGAGTGGTATTCTGTGAATCGGAAGGATTATATACTGTTGAAGTGACAAATACAAGCGGTTGCAATACTATATCATTGCCATATCAATATTATAAACTGATGTCAGCAGAATTGACTGTATCAGTTTCTCCGTTGTTAATTGAAGCAGCAGCAGGTGAAACTGTAAGGATTCCGCTTGTAATTACGTCTTCAAAGAACCTGGCACAAGCAGATGCATCTGCATTTACAGCGGTTCTTTCTGTTGAGCCATCGGTATTAATACCAAAGAATGGGTATTCTACAGTCGATAATAATCGTCGGTTAATAACAATCAACGGTACTCGAAGGGAAGATAATGATACACTTGCGATACTCGAACTGAAAGCTGCATTGGGCATTGTGGACAGTTCGCCAATTATTTTGAAATCATTTGTTTTCGCAAGTGGTAAGGTGCAGGTTACAACCAAAGACGGAACATTCCGGTTAACAGGTGTATGCAGGGATGGCGGGATGCGTATATATAATTCAGGTTCGATTTTATCTTTATCAATGCAACCTAACCCTGCATCCGATGTATTGAATATGATAGTAACAGCCTCGGAAGTCGGTCAACATAAAATAACTCTTACTAATACATTAGGTGAGGAAATAGGTGTTTTGTTTGATAATGTAATATCCGGTATCAATGAAATAACAGGCTCACTTTCAGATATACCCGACGGTGTATATTTTGTTGTTCTTCATTCTCCTTCGCAGGTACTTACAAAAAGACTTCTGATTGCAAAATAGAATCATACTGAAATTATGTCAATAAGTACAGGGACTAAATACATCGAAACATGAATATTACTTGATTTTCAGGTGGCGGATGCTGCGATAAGCTCATGAAATGTAACATATTTACCTTGTTGAGCTTGTCGTTATTCAAATACTTGCCAATTTCAACGTAAACTATTTTTGAAATCCATTCTTCAGTTTATTCTGTCGCGATACTTATATTTTTAATTCAATTTTCAATTAGTAAGTATGTATGTAAATTTGTAAATTGATCATAACTACTTGAAAGTATAGTTGATTATTCCCGCATTCCCGGATTATACAATTTTGTCGTCATTTCGAGCAAGGAGTGTTTATGAAATATGTTTTGTTGTTACTTTGTTATGTTATTTATCTACCGGATACTGCTTCTGCTATAGAGCAACATTCAGTAAAACAATCACAAACGGTATTTATACAAAATAAGGGACAATGGAGTGCAGATGTTCTGTATTTAGCCCGATTAAAAGGAACTGACGCCTGGATTACCAAACAGGGGATTCGATATGATTTTCATACTATTGAACCTGCTAAAAAAATTAAAACATCTGCACATCTAACAGATAAAAATACTCTATCCAAAAGAGTAATTCATGGGAACGTAGTTGATGTGGGATGCACTGGTGGAAAAACATTTGCCAATACTCCGTTAGGAAAGCAAAAAAGTTACTATAACTACTTTATTGGGAATGATAAATCAAAATGGGCAAGTTTTGTTCCTGCATATAATGAGGTCATACTCAAAGAAATATACAAAGGGATTGATGAACGGTTGTATTTTGAAAACGGATATATGCGGTACGATTTTATGATTGCACCTCATGGAAATACAAAAGATATAGCCATGAGTTTCAAAGGTGCAAAAGGAGTGAATGTCAACCCAAACGGTGAACTTGTGATTCATACTTCAATTGGCGATATTCTGCAACAAAAGCTATATGCTTACCAAATGAATGGAAATGACAGAAAAAAAGTAGAATGTTCATTTGTAGTTAAATCCAATAACAAAATAGGATTTAGTGTAGGTAATTATGATTATTCGAAACCGCTTGTTATTGACCCTCTTCTATATTCTACGTTTCTTGGAGGAGCCGGGGATGAAGAAGGTGGTAAGATTGTTCTGGATTTATCAAATAATGTAATAGTAACAGGCTCTACATACTCAAGCAATTTTCCTACTCAATTAGGTAGTTACGACAGGACAATTGATGGTGGAAGCGATGCGTATGTGGCAAAATTCACATCCGATTTAAGTGATTTAATGTTCTGTACATATTATGGGGGAACACTTGATGATATTGCAAAATCGTGTGCTGTTGATGCTGCAGGGTATATTGTGTTTTGTGGAAATACATTTTCAAATAATCTGCCGAATAAAAATGTAGAATTTGATATGAGCTACAATAGTAGTAATAAAAGTGATGGTTTTGTTGCAAAATTATCATATACCGGTGCTGATTTAATCTATGGTTCGTACCTTGGGGGCTCGGATGTTGATGTTGTATCTGATGTAGTACTCGTTCCGTTTTCAAATGCAGCAATTGTTGTGGGTACAACTTATTCAACAGATTTTCAAACTACAGTAGGCGCATTAAAGACAACTAATAAATACCGTAGCGACGGATTTGTAACCAAAGTAAATGAAAGTGGATCAGGACTGGTGTTTTCCACCTATCTTGGATTAGATTCAACACATGATGAATGTTATGGTGTTGCATTAGACAGGGATGATCATCCGATTGTTGTCGGTAGTACACAAAATACGACATTTCCTACGGAATTTTCAACCGACCCGCACAATAAGATTTCATTTAAGACTACTGCATCTGCTATTCGACCTACTAATACAAATCTTTTCTATACAGACGGGTTCTTAGTAAAATTAGGAGTAAACGGTGAATCACTTGATTACTCCACATTGATAGGCGGAAGTAGTGGAGATGAATGTTTAAGCGTAGATGTAGATAAACAAGGAATTGCAGTTGTATGTGGATATACTGAGTCGGATGTTAATTTTAACCCGACTGTATTCGATAAAACTTTTGATGGTGCACGAGAAGGGTTTGTCATGCGACTTGGGACTACCGGAGGATTCTATTATTCATCATACTTGGGAGGTAGTAGCGAAGATAGAGCCTTTGGAGTTAAATATTATGATAATACAGGATCAGTCGTTGTAGCAGGATACACTACATCACCTGATTTTCCAACAGGTAAAATCAACGATTATACTTATCATTCAGGCACGGAAGGATTTGTTATTCAATTTAGCGGGAATGGTAGTGTTTGTCAATATTCTTCGTTTGTCGGCGGCAGTACTGTTGACCAAATTAACAGCATAGCAGTAAGCAATGTAGGGTATGTTTATGTGACCGGTGCAACACAATCAGCTGATTTGCAAACAACTCCAAAATCGAAATTCCCGCAATTTAATGGCAATATTGACGGTTTTATATGCGTATTGAATACGTGCAGTATTACCGTTGATCCACCTAAAGACACTATAGTCTGCCCGGGAAAACCCCTTACGCTGATTAACAAAGCCACAGGGTCAGGCTCTCTTACATTTAATTGGGTGGACTTGGCAAAAGGCGTAAGTATCGGTACAGCAGATTCAGTTATAGTAACTCCTAACGAGCAAAGCATATATTCTTTCACAGCTACTGATGATATTTGCTCAAAAACAGTGACATACGTTGTTAAAACAAAGCCATTACCTACTGTCAGTACAAGCGCAGAAAGGAAAGCATGTGTAGGTACATCACTTAAATTATCAGCATCGTCCAATCCGGGTACTATAATTCAATGGTATGATGCAATTGATGCAACTGCTCCGATTGGTACAGGTAATTTATTCACTACTGTTCCTTTGAAAAACTCAATTGTTTTATATGCTGAATCACAAGATACTTCAACCAAATGTACAAGTGAAAGGAAAGAAATTCGTGTAAATGTAGTACCCCCTCCTGCAACACCTACTGCGGATAACGCTTCAATATGTGCAAATAATTCTGTTCAACTTTCCGCAATCTTTCCATCTGATGTAAACTTTCAATGGTATGATTCACTTACCGGCGGGAGATTACTTCAAGTTGGTCAAAAATTCATAACCCCTAAGTTGCTTGCAACTACTGTGTATTATCTTGAATCTTTGGATACTTCCACAAATTGTACAAGTACAAAACGTACTCCTGTTAAGGTGACAATTCTGCCGTCTCCAAATCCGATAATTCAAGGACAGAATGCTGCATGTGTCAATTCCACAGGACTTGAATATTCTGTTCTTCCTAATCCGAACAGAGAATATACATGGAATACTTCACTAAACGGAATAATTACAGCAGGTGACGGGACAAGTAAAATAACAGTCAGTTGGACAGGGTTGGGTCCGGGGCTAATTTCATTGTCAGAAAAGGACTTGATTTCTAAATGTACAAAAGATACATCTTTTGCAGTAAATGTAAGTCAGCAATTGACAACAAAACTCGATGTTATCGGAAGCCTCAACCTATGTACAGGTGATAGTGTTGTTTTAGATGCAGGGCAGGGATACTCAAGTTATAAATGGTCAAATGGAGAAATATCACAACGAATAACAGTTAAAACTGCAGGGGACTATTCGGTTTTAGTACAAGATGCAGGCGGGTGCAAAGGTGGGTCTAATGTTGTAAACGTAACAGTCGGTACACCTCCAAATGCTGTATTAACAGGACAAATTACTGCATGTTTGAATACTCAGTTAGAGTATTCTGTTCCGTATGATAAAGATAATATTTATAACTGGGTTATTTCTTCCGAAGGTGTAATTATTTCAGGACAAGGTACTTCTTCGATAACAGTAAATTGGATAACATCTGGGATAGGTAGTGTTACCGTTCATGTAAGCAGTTTAAGTTGTACAAAAGAAAATACAATGAAAGTAGCTGTAAGCTCATCACTGTCCTTTGAAATAAAACCTAATGGAAAGACAAGTCTTTGTGATGGAGAAAGTGTAGTTTTGGATGCAGGAGAGTTTTCAAGCTATACTTGGTCAACAGGAGAAACCTCCAGAACAATAACTGTGCAGACCCCCGGCACATACACAGTACATGTTATTGACATTAATGGTTGTAGCGGAATGTCGCGACAAATGGTGATTACTAAAAGCAATGCACCCTTACCCGTTATTACAGCAATTGGTAAAACAGAGCTTTGTGAGGGTGACAGCGTTATCTTGGATGCAGGAGTTTTTAATGAATATCTTTGGGCAAATGGTGCGACATCTCAAATGATTGCAGTAAAAACCACCGGAAAATACAGTGTAACAGTTACTAATTCAAGCGGCTGCAAAGGAACTTCCCCCGAACAGATTATTACAGTTAGTCCGTTACCGGTAGCACCCATAATCACTCAAAAAGGTGATGATTCACTTGTAGTCTCACCTTATGATGTTGTAAATGCATATTCTTGGAGATTGAATGGAGCGGCAATCGGCAATACTTCGGAAACAGTATCTGTTTCCTCAGAAGGTAATTATACTGTTGAAGTTACAAGCAGCAACGGCTGTAAAAATGTTTCAGTGCCGTTTTCCTATTTAAAACCAAATTCCTCATCATTGACTGTATCCGTTTCACCGTTAGTAATCGAAGCACTTGCAGGTGAATCTGTAAGAGTACCACTGGTGATAACTTCATCGAAAAATCTGACTCAAGCTACTGCATCAAATTTCACTGCTGAAATTTCTGTAGAGCCGTCAATTTTAACACTTGCAAACGGGACTTCTACAATTGATAATGGTAATCGTAGGATAATAACTGTAAACGGAATACGCAAAGATGAAAATGACACACTTGCAGTCATTGAAATGAAGGCAGGGCTGGGTGATGTAGAAACATCATCAATTCTTCTGAAATCTTTTGTATTTCAATCCGGTAAGGTTCAAGTGACAACCCGCGATGGTGAATTCCACTTGAAAGGTATCTGCAGGGATAGTGGTGTCCGTTTATATAATTCAGGTTCGATATTATCTCTTTCAGTGCAACCCAATCCTGCTTCCGATGTTCTCAATATGATGATTACACCAGCAGAAGAAGGTTTGCATAGAATAGCTCTTACAAATACATTAGGCGAGGAAATCAGTATTTTGTATAATGATAAAATTACTGCAGTAAAGGAAATTTCAAGTTCTTTGGTCGATGTTCCTGCAGGAGTTTATTTTGTAGTTCTGCAATCACCTTCCGAAATTATTGTAAAAAGAGTACTCATTGCTAAATAATTGAAGAATAATAAACTTGAAAGTGATTGAAAACTTAGAATTCTAAAAATCAATACCTTTAATTACTTTATTGCTATGCAAATAGTGTGATTAAAAACAATTAACTGTTTTTAATAGTTTTCACTTTACTCAAAAACTCCATTAAAATTTGTAAATTGCGATAACATACTCATGCAATAGAGTTATTGTAAAATAAAATATTGCTATATCTACCAATCCATTTGTTCAAACCAAAAAGGTGTTTACTATGAAATCTTTTTTCCTAATGCTTTCTTTGTTCCTGGGTATTACTTCTTACACCGAAGCAGTAGAACTGAAACAAGCTAAAAAATCTTCAACCGTATTTATCCAGAATAAAGGTCAGTGGGATAATAGTGTTCTGTTTCTAGCGAAAATTAAGGGGATGAATGCCTGGATTACAAAGAAAGGTATTCGATATGATATTTAAGAGATCTCTTGCCGCGGGTGTTATTCATATTTGAAATTCAATTGAAAAGTACCCCACGTTTT
>JACPWH010000173.1 GCA_016197185.1 Ignavibacteriota bacterium | reverse complement strand
TCACAGTAACTCCTGGAACAGACTGCGGGAATCCTGCTAACAGGGCTGCCATCCTTGCAATATTACGATTGTCCTCTCCCGCTTGATTTGCACAACCGAGAATCACATCATCAATTGTTTCAGAGGGAAGGTTTATTCTCGAAACAACTTCCTTGAGCACAAGTGCTGCAAGATCATCAGGACGAACTTTACTTAATTGACCGCCATATTTACCAACAGGAGTACGAAGAGGGTTTACTAGAAATACATCGTTCATAGGTTTGGGGATATGTAATTAAACAAACAAAAGAAAATAAATATGAAAGTATAACTATATAAATGGAATGGGAACATCTATTTCTTAAGCCTATCCTTAAATTGCTTCTTGAATTTTTCCACCTTGGGGCGGATTACAAATTGGCAATATGACTGCTGACCGTTTTCATTAAAATAGTTTTGATGATAATCTTCTGCCGGATAAAATTTCTGAAATTTTGTTATCTCAGTTACAATCGGTTTATCCCAAGTACCAGATTTATCTAATTGCGCTTTGTATTCCTCGGCGATTTTTTTCTGTGTTTCGTTATGATAGAAAATAGCAGAGCGGTATTGTGTACCTGCATCATTTCCTTGTCGGTTCAAAGTAGTCGGGTCATGTGTTCCCCAAAATGCTTCGAGAAGTGATTCAAAACTTATTTTTTGCGGGTTATAGACAATCTGGCATACTTCGGCGTGTCCTGTAGTACCATTGCATACTTCTTTATAGGAAGGATTGGAGACTGTGCCGCCGGAATAACCGGAAGTAACCGACTGTACGCCTTCCAAGTTTTGAAAAACTGCTTCTACACACCAAAAACATCCTGCTCCCAATGTAACTGTATCCGATTGAACATTTGTATTCATTTGTTTACCTTTCTTTGCTGGAATTGAATGTGGCTCATCTGCACTGCATGAAAGCAGCATAACACAAAGGAGCGGAAATATAAGAATTGTTTTCATTGAAATAAAATTTAAAGTACTGGAAATGAAACTTTGTCACTGCTTGTTGCGTTTGGACGGTCGAATAGTGGTTTTCATGTTTTTTGATTGAAAGGCTGAAAAATTATGAATGTTCTGATTTTAGGCGGGACAATATTTCTGGGGAGGCATCTTGTGCCTGCACTTCAAGAACGGGGACATACCGTAACATTATTTAACAGGGGGATTCATTCTCCTGGTGATTTTCCTGATGTAGAGAAATTAAGGGGCAATAGGGATGGGAATTTATCAGCCCTTGAAGGTAGAAAATGGGATGCAGTTGTTGACACATGTGGATATGTGCCGCGTATTGTGAGTATGTCTGCAAGGTTGCTTGCCCCAAATATAGACCGCTATGTATTTATATCGTCTGTTTCCGTGTATGAAGGTAACGATGGTGTAATGGACGAAGAAAGTCCTGTTAGTAAACTTACCGGTACTACAACCGAAGAAATTACATCTGAAACGTATGGAGGATTAAAATACCTCTGTGAACAAGCTGCTGAAGAGGCAATGCCGGGTAGGGTTCTCGTAATACGTCCTGGGCTTATCGTTGGTGCAAATGATTGGAGCGGGAGGTTTGCTTATTGGGTAAACCGTGCAATGGTTGGCGGGAGAGTGCTGATTCCAGATGCTACAGAACAAGTATGCCAATTCATAGATGTACGGGATTTGGCAGAGTGGATTGCAGATATGGTGGAGAAGAAAGCTACCGGTGTATATAATGCTGACGGAGATGCGAATATTACTTTTGGAAATGTTCTGAAAGCGTGTTTCTCTGAAAGAAAAGCAGGGGAGTATGAATTTGTTCGGGTAAATGAAGAATTCCTTTTGGAAAATGATGTTGTGCCGTATCGCGAAATGCCATTATGGATTCCGAAAGTATGGGGGAATAGGATATTCAGCAGCGAGAAGGCAGTTAAGGACGGATTGTTGTATTGCAGATTATCCGATACAATCGAGGATATCCGTTCATGGCTGCTTACTGTGAAACCGAGGGAGAAGGCGTTGGGGAAGAGTTTGACGGGTGCACGTGAGCGGGAGCTTTTTGGGAAGTGGAGTGTGAGGTAGATCATAAAGATTAGGAGTGTTGAAATCGTGCGTTGAAATCGTGCGTTGAAATCGTGCGGTGGGTTTGTATATAAAGGAATAATACATTATTTTGTTTCATATATACGATTTTCAAAATATTGCCCAGACATCGGTAATAGTATAAATTGTCGGGTTTATTTTAATAGTATTCAATTCTATTTTGAAGGAGTATATTCAAAAGATCCAAGTTCATCAGGATAGAAGTGATAATATACGTTTATGGGGAAGCGCAATCCTATTTAGGATGATAGCGCAAATGGAAGTGATTTTTGCTCTACCTTCGTTAGGCATCTTTAAGAAACAGTCCAAATTAGTTTGAAGCCTTGAAACTCCAATTATGATTAAACAATAAATTACATGATTTTAAATAACTAATACTGAAACTATGAAAAAAAATACAGATACAGAATTATCAAGCGATTTGCAATGGTTGCCTTTGTCGGCAGTTGTTCCTGCTTTTTACAATCAAGAACTTCCACCAATAAATGCTTATCTAAATGCTCCTTGTGCTTTTGGACCTACTCCGAGTGGAAGTCAGCCAAATGCCGCTCAACAACCTTTATTTAGTATCTGCAATCAAGGGGACGGTAATTTTGTAATTCTGTATAGTTGGTGGGCTTTGGGATGGACTTACTGTGTTGGAATAAATATTAATGATAATAATGATGCCTATAAGACAACGAATACATATGGTTCGATACCTTTATTTTTGAATGCCTACAACTCAACACCACCGCCTGTTACTACTTGGCTTAATTACAACAGTCCTCCTGCAAGTAGTGGTAATTATTCGCCTACATTTTACTGTGTGGAATCTTCAGGATTTCTCTACATTGCGATGTATAATACCCCGGTAATGCCAAATGTGACATCACCGATAATTGTTTATGTGAGTTCTACTGATCAAGTAAAAAATCAATATAATAATTACGCCACGTTTGTAATTCCATCAAGCTGTTATAATTCAAGCACGTTAGTTTACTTCTATACTGTAGTTAATAACCTGTCTGATCAGATTTCCATTATAGCATACCATAGTAACGGGGATGTTTGGGAAACAATAATATCACAATTTGATGGAACTACTGGTGAACCACAAAATCTTCCTACACCAAACAAATACACAAACCAATCCGGTGCTGCATTTACACCCTTGCTCTATACCAATATGTCAGGTGCTTCTGTCACAGGAATTAACCAAATTGTAAATATGGGCTATTGCCCCATGATATATACATTAGATGGTAAGTATTTGCTGATGTGTGATAGCAGTGCCAACACAGTTTATTTCCAATTAAGCGGTACTCCGGCTACGTTTTTTACTGTATCTAATATTATACAACTGTCAGCATTTTTAGCAGGGGTTAGTGGTATGTTAGTATCAGATAACCTTGGTTCGGACACCTATAATGTATTTGCATTTGAAGCCGGTTTGCCTGGAGCGGCAGTACCTTCACCTGCAATATATGTTAATACAATAATTGTAGGCAGTACAAATACTCAGAGCACAATAAATTTTGATGATGAGAATAATATTACCACTGTATTAAATATAGCAATGTCATCTGACGGGATAGTATTGTGTGCTTTAGCAGTAAATGTAGTCGGAGTAACAACAACTGCGTATCTATATTTCTATAATGTGGATTCAGTTACTCCTACGTTTATGACATTTGTTCCATTGGGACAAATGAATTGGGGGTGTACACCTGCCCTTGAAATCTATGGAGGGCAAGATACTTATACAATCGTTCTAATAGCGAATGTATCTTATCAATATAACCTGACACTTTCATACACGTCACTACCTACTGCTACTGTAGGTCCTACTCAAAATATTTGCGGATTGACAAGTAACCCATTAGGAGGAAATACCCCTACTGTAGGAACGGGGGTATGGTCTATGGTTAGTGGACCCGGAGCAATCTCGTTTAGCAACCCTTCATCAGGATATTCCACTGCAACAGCAAGTATTGAAGGAACTTATGTGCTGCAATGGACAATTAATCTTGATACAGATTCCAGTTCTGCAGACATCACAGTTACCTATAATGCCGTACCAACTACTGCAACTGTAGGAAAAACACAGACCATTGAGGGAACGTTTACCAGTAAAAGTTTAGATGGTAATAAACCAACAATGGGGACGGGAGCATGGTCGTTCGTCAGTGGTCCGGGGCAAATTACGTTTAGTGATGCTTCCTCAGGAAATTCGACCGCAACTGCAACTGTTGTAGGAAATTATGTTGTATGCTGGACAATTAGTAATGGAATTTGTGACAGTTCTGCAAATTTGGATATTAATTTTTACGAAAAGGGAACTGATAAACTTGCAAAGATTCTGGAGGCTACGCTGCCTTCTTCAGTTGCAATTTCCTTGATTCTAATATTCGGAGTAAAGTTACTGAAGAAACTGACCGAAAAAAAGATGACCGGCAGAGAAATAAATGATGCCATAGGTAATCTTACCCAAGAACAGGCTACTAGCTTAGAAACAAATCTTGGAGATAATTTACTTGCTTCGAGCATCGAAGCCGGAATTTCAGGCCTAGTTCTTATTGGACTTGTAGCATTAGGCGGCACAGTGGCTACTGCAATATTAAATGGACTGACCCCTGCAACTGTTGCAGAGGTGTCGAACCCTGCAAACTGGCCAGGCTTGACCCCAGATCAAATTGCAGCAAATATAAACAATTTATGGAATGTACAAACTGAATTAATAGCCCAGAATCAGCCTATAGAGGAAGAACTCTTTGCAACATTCGGACCTACAGTAGTGGCTCAAATGGCAAATCCGGCAAACTGGCCAGGATTGACTCCCGCCCAGATAGCAGCCGAACTCATTAGATTAGTTCAAATCACTACTGTCCCTGTACTTCAAGCAATGCAAGCAGGACTCCCTCCTCAACAATTCCCACTGGCTATAAGTTGGGTTCCACCTGCAAATTTGCATCCTGATATTGATCTTAGTCGCGAAGTGCCGGCTATGTTACGATACGCAGTCGCCACATTCTCACTTCCTCCTCAAGATATGTTAGCATTATTCACACCCGGCTCGGGTTTCTCCGCTGTATGTGTACCCAAGCAAGGAGGTGCACCCACACGAATTATAGCATTTGCAGGTTACAATGCGGTTCTCAAGAGCGGTGCACCTCTCAACATAAATACTCTAGTCCCACGAAATGGTGGTCATCGATTCGGTCTTAATTTTATTCAGAGAGTTTTCAATGTCCCTCAAGAGGGAGAATTCGGGCCGCTGGATAAGAATCTACGCCCTATTGGTTTTGCGATTAATGCTCCGAATGAGCCGGCTTGGGACTCAGGAGTAATCAATAGTAATAGATACATTTCAGATTTTGGAAATAGAACCGCACCAAAACCCCAACAAGATATCGTGACGGGTGCTTTCACTTGGCTCGGGGATAACCCGCAAATAGTCATGAACTCAATTCAGAATAACCTCCGTTCACAAGCAAAGCTTATTTTTGAACGTCAATTGCTTCCTAACATGAACAAAACTGTTATGTATCCAAATAACGCAATTCTTCCAATTCTTAACTTTTTACTTTCTACAAATCAATGGCCACTTAAAATAGATGCAGTCAAACTCGCATCCGTGACCGGATTCGATGATGCATTTGATCTGCTGTTTCTTACACAGGACCAAATGAACGCTCAACAAGCATTTTTCAGAGGACAGTTGCAATCAATTTGGGCATCGACATTTGGTGTAGGTGCTTCATCCCAAGGAGTTGTACCTGCTAATTTCCTCGATCTTGATAATGGGTTTGTTATAGCTGCAACTCAGGGCGACTCAGCTATAGCACTAGATTTTCGAAAAGATGCTACTAATCCGGCTGTTTTGGTGAACGTGTGGACTTCGGCAGGATCTACATGGGAAAAGGTAGCAAACACACTTTCAGAATTTTTGCTTGATACAGGAGTATTAAGTACTCCACCTACATCCAATGTTTATACTTTTACCCCACCAGCTAACTCAACGATAACAATATCTGCAACATCAGACGCTAAATACTATCAGCGAGTCCAGATATCTACGGCGAATCAACAGCTTGCGGAGTTCAACGGTAAAGGTTGGAAATCAATGACTATCAATGGAACAGAAACAACTTATAGTGTTTCATTAACTACAGCTACAGAGATTAGTCTGACCTTTACATTTAGTAAAGATAACACAGATTTTGAAGCAGCAACGATTGCAGCGGTTTTGTCCACTCCAACCATAGCAATCATCGGAACTGAAGATTATACTGATGGAGACAACAACGACACACTACTGACACTCTTGATCTCGCAAAATACTTAATTGAGAATTAGAGTTTCATTGCATTGCACCTAAGCTCTAACATCTAAAAATAACTTGTACTTCAGACTTGTTATTCTCGAAAAAAGACACGAAGCTAATTTTCAGCTTCGTGTCTTTTTTGTTTATTTAAGAATAAAAATCACTTAACTACAACAAGACCTCAACTTCACCCAATATTTGACTGTTCCATCGTAATACAACAATCATTTTTGTAGGGATCGGGCTTGCAGTAATGATGTGTTTACGAATTGCGTCAAGTGTCAGCACTGCATTTCCCGGTGTTAGACTGCTCATTATATTAGGCGAACCTTCTGTTACCAAATCTACAGCAACGGACGGTGGCATTCCAGGTCTAAATTCAAACGTTGAGTATGCCGAAATACGGTAATCACTGGCTCTGCCATTGTATTGATAGGCGAGTTGAATATATTTTCCGTCGAATCTCTTTTCTCTAAGAATGAAAGACTGATACGTACTTACGGGTACACCGGAAGAAGGTGTTTCTTGAATATCAATAGTATTCGAAGGTATAATAACCGGAGTTAATTTCAAAACAATTTTCGACTCGGCAAAGGTTTGTAAAGAGCTCCAAATTGTTAGTGTTCTTCCATTATCACTAAATTCGAATGAACCTGTATTACGTAAGAACTCAACAAAACGGTCGGCAAGCATTTGATTTTCGCAAACCATTTTGGTGAGAACTATATTTTCAAACTTAATTTGTTTGGCATCCATACTAAACAATACATCTGCATTGCCTTTATTGCATTCTGCAAGGATAGATGCATAACCTCTTCGAGGAAGATTGAGATATGAAGGCTTAACTGCAAGTGTGCATTTTTTTGAGCTTACTAATTCTTCAACATTAGCATTCACAAATGAATAGAGAGTATAGCTGCGACCTGCAAATTGCTTAATGATGTCATCAGCATCACTGTTTTCGTCCTGATTTGATAAACGTGCGAATACAAGAGTTCTAACTCCTGTTTCAGGAATTGATACTTCCGGTTTATAGTTAATACGAAGCTCTCTTCCTGTTGCAGAATAGGAAAATGCTCCATCCAATCCTATTAAGTATTCACCGTCAAGCATTCCGTCGCCACAATATACTTTTGTGGAAACAATATTAGTAAAATCAATTCCACCACCTGCATTCCTCAGAATATTTGCGCTGTAACTGTTACAGATATTCTGTCCGCTTATCTTTGCGCGATTGTCAAAACCAAGTGATATAAACTGCTCTTTAGGCACAGGTTGTATCTCACTTTGTGTTCCGTTTTGAGTACTTCTTACTATCGAGGTAAGTTGCCATTTTGTTCCGACTAATTGCTCAATCGTCAGATTGGCTTTCGAGGTATCGTTTCCTCCGCCATGACCTTTCATATCCCAAGGGTTTATGCCCATCTCCCTACATGATTGAACCGATAAGCCAAGCATAATGGCAAATGCGAGAATAATCCATTTCGTTTTCATTTTCGTTCCCTTTCTATAAATTGAACAAAACAAAATATAATTGAACTTTATCTCCATGACACAACACGAGTCGTGTTGTTCTCTTTTTCCTTGAGCTTTTTACGTTAGGAGAATTACAATTACTTCTAGTGTTTTTTAGGATAGAATCAATCAATAGCTTTGCATTGCGATTGCTGTAAACCATTGGCATAGGAATGAAATCAGCAGTTTCAGCAAGGATTTTGAGGAGCTATTGCAAATGAAGTTGAATATGGGGCATAATGCATTGTACAATTCTTGGAATCGGTAATATATTATTGGTATTTGCATCTACGGACTGATTGGGATAAAGTTTCACTTTTTCTATTATTTTTTTCTGATTGACGATACATCAAATGTGAGAAATGCAATCTTTTATCAGTTCTTTTATTTTGCAGTATAAGTCAATAGATATATAATAAAAAAGACACGAAGCCGGAATTAAACTTCGTGTCTTTTCTATTAATGGGGGAGGCTTTATCTTCTTTTACACAACAATATCTACTTCAGCCACTTGCTGTCCATTATAACGGAACATTACTGTTATCTTCGTTTTATTTGGGTTTGCAGTCATAATCCGTTTACGGATTGCATCAAGTGATATAGATGCCTGACCATTTGTCAAGGTATTAATAGGATTTGATGTTCCGTCAGTAACCAAATCAACGATCATTGATGATGCATTATTATTTGTAAACTCAAACAATGAATAAGCGGATATACGGTAATCATTGATACTGCCGCCGTATTGATAATAAATATTGATATATTGACCGTCGAACTTCCAATCTGAAAGATAAAGTGAAGGGTATGTACTTACCGGTACACCTGCTGGAGGTGTTTGCTGAATTTGAATTATATTCAATGGCAGCGGATCTTCGATAACCGGAACTACTTTCAATACCATTTTCGATTCTGCAAATGTTTGCAATGAACTCCAGATTGTTACGGTTGCACCGTTATCCGATACTTCAAACGAACCGGTATTCCGCAAGAATTCTACAAAACGGTTAGCTGTTATTTGGTTTTGGCAAGCCATTTTTGTGAGTGAAATATTATCGAGTTTCATGGATGTAGCATCATCATTAAATGATAAGTCTGCATTACCTTTATTACAATCTGCAAGAATTGATGCAGTACCGTTGCGTCCGGTAGTGGAATAGGGCTTGAAGAAAATCGTGCAATTCTTAGAATCGATCAATACATCTTCTAAATTGGCATTTACGAAAGAATAGAGGGTGTAGTTACGACCTGACAATTGTTTTACTCGCATATCTGCTTGCGGATTGTCATTACCACCACCGTTGCCGCCTCCTGTGTTTGTGAGAGGAGCGAAAACAAGTGTTTTTGAACTTCCTTCGGCAGTGAGCGGATTTGGTAAATAGTTGATACGCAATTCTTTTTCTGAGGCAGTGTAGGAAGTTGCGCCTTGCAAACCTATGATATATTCACCATCCAAAAGTCCGTCACCACAATATGCTTCTGTTGAAACAATCTCGTTAAAACTTACAGAACCTGTTTGAGTGCTATGAACATTAGCACCATAATTATTACAGATATTTGTACCGCTTACATGAAAGGGAGTCTCGAATGCAAGGGATATGAATTGCCCTTTTGGAACAGTTTGCAGCTTGTTTTGACTATTTCCGATAATTGAAACCAACTGCCATTTTGTGCCTACTAATTTTTCTATTGGCAAGGTGATTACAGTGGAGTCTTTAGTATCTCCGCCACCATTACCACCTTTACCCCAAGGGTCTATTCCCATTTCGCGGCACGATTGTACCGAGATTCCAAGCACAATAGCGAGTGCCAGAAGAAAAAGTATTCTTTTCATAGATGTTGCCTTAACTAATATTTTGAAAAAATTTATATTATAACTGAACTTCTACTTCCCCAATACTGCCTAAATCCTGACCGTTCCAATGTAATACGATAAACATTTTTGTAATGCCCGGATTTGCAGTTACAATTCGTTTACGAATTCCATCGAGAGAAAGCATTGCAGTTCCGGCAGTTAAACTGCTGATCGAATTCATAGAGCCGTCAGTTACTAAATCTACAACTACCATCGGTGGCATACTTTTATCAAATTCAAACAGTGAATATGCAGAAATCTGATAATCATCCGTATGACCGTTGTACTGATAGGCTATGTGAATATATTTACCGTCATATTTTGCGTCCAAGAGAGTAAATGACGGGTAAGAGCCTACGGGAGTACCTGTAGAAGGTATGTCTTGAATCTCGATTGTAGGTTCAACTACTATAGGTGCAACTTTCAATACTATTTTATATTCACCGATTGTTGGTAATGAACTCCATATTGTGAGTGTTGTACCATAATCACTATATTCAAAATGTCCTGTATTGCGTAAGAAATCAACAAAACGGTCGGCTGTCAATTGATTTTGGCAAGCAATTTTAGTAAGTGTAATATTATCTAAACTTATTGCATCATAATCAGTGTTAAACGAAATATTCGCTTCTCCTTTATTGCAATCTGCAAGGATAGATGCAGTTCCTTTGCCTTTGGAGTCAGGATAAAATATTATTTCACAATCTTTGGAATCTGTTAAAACATCTTCCACATCTGCTTTAACAAATGAATAGAGAGTATATACCTGTCCTGCTAATTGTTTTACACGTATATCTATTTCACCACCGCCTGTATTATCTGTCAACGGTGCAAATACCAATGTACGGCTAATTATTTCGGGGACGGATACTTCCGGTTCATAGTTGATTTTCAGCTCCATTTCTGTTGCTGAATAAGTGGTTGCACCTTTTAGGGCTACCATATATTCACGGTCGGGTAAGTCAGTCCCACACTCGGCATCGGTTGAAAAAATATCAGTGAATTTAATTTTACCATTAGAAGTGCTTGTAATGGCTGCTCCGTAAGCATTACATATATTTGCACCACTTACCCGTGCTGGACTATCAAATGCAAGAGTGATAAACTGATCTTTTGGTTGAATGTGTTGTGTCTCAATTGTGCCATTCATTTGTGTCCGAACGATAGATATGAGCTGCCATTTGGTACTGACTAACTTTTCGATAGGTAAAGTGATTCCATTCGTATCTATGGGATTTTCACCACCATTACCTTTACCCTTATCCCACGGGTCTATTCCCATTTCGCGGCATGATTGTACCGATATGCCGATTGTTATAGAGATTGCTAAAAGAAATAATATTCTTTTCATAAATGTAGCCTTTATATGGAGTTGATAAAAAAATGTATTCTAAAATTTAACTTCAACTTGATACATAAATCCCAATGCACGTAAACTGTACCAATCCGCTGATTTTTGGTACAAAAACGCACTGCCTTCTATTCCTGCTGATAATGAAATGCGACTGTCAGGTTGCCATAGAAATCCTGTAAGAAGTCGTCCCGATGGTCCGGATAATGTACCTCCGAGAGTAACTTGTGCATAAGGAGTAAGTTCTGAGTATGTTAAACCTGAAAACTGTTGTTTGTAAAATGCTCCTGCCCAATCCATAGAAGTATGAAGAGTTGCATTTTCATTCTTACCATTTTCGAATGTATAATAGTGGAGGGACTGCCTTCCGCCTTCCACTCCAATACTTATATCTTCATTGATTTGATACCCGATAGATATAGCAACGTTATTGAATTCATTATTGTATGAAGTTTTTGCTATTGAGGGGAAAGTTGATAAGTTTATCAATCCTCGCAAGGAGGCAGTTATAGGTAAATTAATTCCCGAAGATGTATTTGTAAAATTTAAAGTATTAGGAAAATCAACGGATGATTGTATATCTGTAGGAGATTGAAGTGGTTTGTTACTTAAAGTTGTGTGCTTTGTTGGAGAATTTTCAATTCTGACAATAGAAGAAATCGGATTCATAAATTCTGCATTCCCTCCGTTGGATGAAGATTCAGATGGAATTTGAGAGATTGAATTATCTTCTATAATATTTAGTTTACTAACCTGTGGCTGAGGGTGAAGTGTATTGCTGGTATTGCCATTAGAGAATGAATTAATAGTGTTTTTTTTATGAAATGAGGAAGTATTTGCAGAAATTTCGTCATTAGCTGCAATTGCTTGCTTATTCAAAGTCAGTTCAGAAGCAAATGAAGAAACCGGATAGCGTGCATTGTTCGATGTTATTTGAGTTGGAACTGAGTTTTCACTTGCAGTTGTATGTGAAATAAAATATACTGTTGCAATAGCAGCACCCCCCAAAGTAAACAATGTTGGCAGAGCCAAAGATTTTAGACCATAGGCGAGGGCGTCGAGATTGGAAAGATATTAGAGTCTTCCAGGTTAGATGAGAGTATGGCAGAGGGAGCGATAAACGATTTGCTGTCGTCGGGAGAAGTCTACGAGCCGACCGCGGGCAAGCTGAGGAGGGTGCTCGCATGAGCTCCGACTACGAGTCGCTGCTGAAGTCGGCGATGGAGAAGGTCCCGAAGAGGG
>JACPWH010000120.1 GCA_016197185.1 Ignavibacteriota bacterium | reverse complement strand
CCGTATTTTCCTCAAGTGCTTGTAATCTACGTAGAGCAGTTCGGGATAATGTACGCATTGGAGGAACAATAAGCATTGAATACGCCTGAGTATTCGATCGTCCAACGCGTCCACGAAGCTGATAAAGCTCTGCAAGACCAAAATTATCGGCATTATGAATGAATATTGTATTTGCATTCGGAATATCAAGTCCTGATTCTACGATTTTTGTACAAATGAGAACATCGTATTTTCGCTCCATAAACTTTTCCATAGTGTCCTCAAGTTTTTCAGTATCCATTTGCCCGTGTGCAATTCCACAACGGAGTGTAGGGACAAGCTCGAGAAGTTGCTCATGGATTTTGGTAAGAGTAGCTATCTTGTCACTAACAAAGTAAATTTGTCCACCCCGATCAATTTCTCTTAGAATTGCTTTATGGATTGTATCCTCGTTCCATTCGGCGATTTCAGTAATGATAGGAAGTCGATTGCGGGGAGGTGTTTCAATTACACTCAAATCCCTTGCACCCATAAGTGAAAAATTGAGTGTTCTTGGGATTGGAGTGGCAGTTAGAGTTAAAGTATCGACTGTTACACGCATTGAGCGGAGTTTCTCTTTTGCGCCTACTCCGAATTTCTGCTCTTCGTCAATCACCAAAAGACCCAAGTTTTTGAAATGAATATCTTTACTTAAGATTCTGTGAGTACCGATAAGAATATCTACAGAACCTTTTTTCACGTTTTCGATAACTTCTTTCTGTTCAGATGGAGTTCTGAAGCGTGAAAGCACATCTACATTTACAGGATAACGATGGAGGCGGTCTTTAAATGAAGAATAATGCTGTTGAGCTAAGATGGTTGTCGGCACAAGAACAGCAACTTGCCTGCCGCTTTGAACAGCTTTGAAAGCTGCACGAACAGCAACTTCAGTTTTTCCAAATCCAACATCACCACATACCAACCTATCCATTGGGGTTTGAGATTCCATGTCACTTTTTACTTCAGCAGTAGCTTTAGATTGATCCGGGGTGTCCTCGTAAATGAAAGACGCTTCAAATTCTTTCTGCCAAACGGTATCTTCAGGGAAAGCAAAGCCTGGTTGTGATTTACGTTCCGCGTATAATTTGATAAGTTCGCGGGCAATATCCTTGAGTTTCTTCTTGCTGCGTTGTTTTTTACGTTCCCATTCCGATGATCCGAGTTTACTTAATTTAGGTGCCCCTTCTTCTCCTCCAGAATATTTTTGGAGTTTATGAATATGATTGAGATGCACATAGAGAACATCATTTCCTTCATAAATGACACGTGCGCAATCCTGTTTATTTCCTGCAATGACAATCGTCTCCAGACCGTCGAACCGCCCGATTCCCTTGTCAATATGAACTACATAATCACCACGTTTGAGCTGTGCAAGTTCACGAAGGGTTATTCCGGCGAATTGTTTGCCACGCTTATTGGTCTGAAAGTGTCTCCGTTCGAATAATTGATGTTCGGTAAAAAAAGCTATTTGTTCATCAGGGACGACGAAACCTTTGGATAGAGTTTTGTTAAGCCATGTAATGCTCCTAAGGGTGGTTTGAGGAGCAGCAAGGGGTTTATCGGGTTCTTCAGTTTCATCCTGCTCAAATCCGTTAATTACCAAATCATGCAAACGTTTAGAGTTTACATTCCCTTCAGCAGCTAGGAATATCCGTGTTTGAGTAATGGCGAGTGAACGTAGTTCAAGAAGTAATTTATGAATGGATGCTGCCAGCGAAGGTTGATACTGGGATTTGACGGTGACTGTAGAATCCCCTAATCCATTGAGGGATAATATTTTCCATCCTGAGAACATTGTTCTCCAATTGTTAATACCTAATTCTTCAAATTTTCTTTCGCATTGCTCTGGTGAATCAACCACCAGAAGAGATTCGGGTGGGAAGTAGTCGGGAATTGATGATTCAAAAGGTGTATCGCCATGTTGGAAAAGATCTGCAATAAGCTCGATACTGTCATGTTCGCGAATACTACGTTGAGAAAGTGGGTCGAATTCACGGATAGAGTCGATAATATCACCCCAAAATTCGATACGAAGCGGTGCAGTCCACCCAAGAGGGAAAACATCAACTATTCCGCCACGGACTGCCCTGTCACCTTGGTTTTCAACAAAATCTTTTCTGTCAAAGCCATGTAAGGAAAGGGTTGTTATGAATTGATTGAAAACTAATTTTTCACCTCTTTGCAAATGCAGACGATTTGTTTGTACCTCATTCGGTTTCGGTACCCCGAACGTAAGGCATTCCGGCGAAGCAACTGCAATACACTGATTATTATTTTCAACCATTGCAAGTGAATCAATGATTGCTACAATTTTTTCATCAAGCTGCTCTGCAGAAAAATGAACACGTTTATCCGGTTCTGCAAAAAGGGCAGTGTTATGTTCGCCGATGAGAGCATTCAGGTCATATATCCATTCTTGAGCTTCATCTTTTGATTCCGTAAGGATGAATATCCTTTGAGGATTTCGTTTCCAAAGTGCTGCAATTGTAAGAGTTCTAAGTGAACCCGAGAGGGTTTTTACGGATACTTGTGGAGCTTTTGCAAAATGATGTTCAATTTCACGAAGAAATCTTGTTTTTTCCAGACGATTAAGAAGTGTATCAAACTGGGAAGGTTCTTTGGGTATTTGATTCATTTTAAAGATAGATATACAAAGCCACAAACAAGAAGAGACCTGACTGACGTTAAAAAAAGTCAATCAGGTCTATATATGATAATATTTTTAATAATTTATGATTTCATTGGGACATGCGCCATGAAATCTTCTGCGAATCGAGGATAATAATTCATGAGCAGTTCTTCGATTCGCTCTGCATTATCGGATTTAATAATCAATCCCGCATAATTTTTTTTCTTTTGTACCCACGCAACTTCCTGGTCATTATAGACGGACATATCCGGTTCGTCTTGCCTTGCTAACGTAAATATTCCTCCTCCATACATCTTATTATATTTTGGTAATTTATATTCACCTTTAGGGAGGAGTTCAATTCTTGCCCATTCATGCCATAAACATAATCCAGTTGCATGGAATACTACATCGGGAATTCTTGCACCCCCAATTCGTGCACTTGCCTCAAGAAAGTAAAACTTGCCGTCTTCCTTGCTTTTTATGTATTCATTGTGCATTGTACCGTGTACCATACCGAAGGCAGCTGTAATATCCTTGTTGATACTTTGGAGAGCTTTTTCGTCAGAACTTCCACGTTTTATCATTCTGGTTGTAAATATACCTCCGGTGGTTGTTAGGTCAAGCATCGGAAGTCCATATTTGGAGCAGGATGCAAATATTACCTTAGAATCATTTACTAAGGCATCCACATGAAAGACATCTCCTGCAACATACCGTTCAAGTAAGAAATTTGATTGCTTGTCGCCTAGTTTTTCTATCTCGTTCCAAACTTCCTGTGCATGAAACATCTTTGTTATTTTGGCTGAAGAAGCTCCCATACGAGGCTTTAGAACCCACGGAGCTGAAACATTGTTCATGAAATCATTAACCTCTGAGTGGTTAAGAATACGGACAAATTCAGGAACTCGTAAACCTTCTTCCTGAGCTTTCATTCTCATCGCCAGCTTATCACGAAAATATCGTGATGTTGTTTCCCCCATACCGGCAATACGTGTATGTTCGCGAAGTGCAGCTGCAACTTCAATGTCGAATTCACCTAAACCTATTATCTTATCAAATTTAATAACTCGCGACAGATAGCACACTACGTTTCTCACTACCTTTTCGTCGAATAGATCAGGAACTGCATAAACTTGGTCAATCTGATCACGAGGCCATGCTTCTTTCAAATATCTTTCTTCAGTCAGAAGATGAACATTCCATCCGAGACGTTTTGCTTCAAGCAAAAAAGGACGACCGAAAAGTGCACCCACAACACACAAAACAGTTTTTTTCGATTCCATGCTATTACCTCGTAAAAATTATGATTGAATATGATTAGGAATTGACATAGGAGAAAGCCAGGATTGAAGAGCAGAGGCAAGATTAGTTCGCCAATTGCCCCAAGTGTGGCTTTGGTGAAATTCTTGATACATAACATTTGCTCCAAGATGTTTCAATCGGTGAAACATTGATTCTGTCATTTTCTGTGCATCGCAAATTGTTCCTGTTTGTAAATGGAATTCAACCTTAGGGGCATTTTTCAGATATGGAGAATGGAAAATTTCAGCTTGGTTCCACCAATAGGAAGGTGATTGAGCAATGCAGACACCAATATCTTTTGGGAATTGAAGTGAAGTTTTTGTGGCGAGCAACCCACCGAGAGATGCACCGGTTACACTTCGTTTTGAAGAATCTTCGGAAATTGGAACATTCCATTTTTTCCATTGGGCAAGTGCTTCATATAATGCTTCATTGATGCAGAATTCAGGGTAGGATGCATTAAGCGCATATTCTCCTATTCGGTCTTTAGGTGTGATAAAGAGTGCAGCACATGGCGGGATTTTTCCAGCGGCTTGCAAATTATCCAATATATGATGGAATTTCCCGATTGTAATTGCTTCTGCACCATCATGAACTATTAAAAGCGGCAGACTAAAACCATTAGTATGTTTGTATTCGGGTGTATAGAGGAAAATTTCCCGTTTCTCTCCAAGCAGTTTACTGTTAAATTCTAAACGTTTGATATTGCCGTGATGCACTACAGGAGAATGAGGTTCGAGCCACGATTCATCTCTATATTTTGGCATCCAGAATTCAGAATTCTGACCGAAACCTTCTATTGAAGTATGCGTATTCGAAGGATCTAAAATCCAATTTCCATCGACTATGAGTTTGTATTGCAGACGTGCGGTAGGATGAAATTCCTGAATACCGTAAAACAAATCAGTGTGTTCAATTTTTTGAAGGTTTATAGCGGGCTGCCAATATGTCCAATCACCAACAAGCATTACATTCTCAGCTCCCCCTTTGTAGAGGAAGTAAGCGCGGTCATTGAGTGTAATAGGTAGTGGTGAGCCGTTGTTTGAATGCAGGTTTTCCCATAACTCATCTGCTACCTTTTTTTTCTCTTCAGGATCATGAGTACCCAAGAGGAGGATGAGAGAATGAATAAGCTGCTGGGATGTTTGCACTATTTATCTGAAATTAATATGCTATTCGTTTATTGTTTTTATGCAAAATTACAAAATTAATCTATGAAAGAATAAGAATTGTAGTTAATGCTGTTATTGCAACTTTAGAGAAAAGATAAAATTAACATAATTAAATGAAGAAAAACTACGAAATTGCATTTTTAAGTTCGAAAACTTATATAGAGTGACCATGAGTAAGTTAGTACGGTATTTGGGTATTATCCTTCATTTGCAAAGTAAGAAAATAGTTAGGGCAGAAGATATAGCAGGGCATTTTGGCGTTAGTGTACGAACTGTCTATCGAGATTTACGGGCACTCGAAGAAGCAGGGGTACCCATAGCTGCGGAAGTCGGTATCGGTTATTCACTTGCTCAAGGATATTATCTGCCTCCTGTTATGTTTACAGAAGAAGAAGCAAGTGCACTTTTTCTCGGAGGTGAATTCCTGAAACAAACTACGGATATATCTCACCACAAACATACCGTTTCTGCAATTATGAAGATAAGCTCCATTCTTCCCAGAGACAAAAAGGAATATTTGGAGAGATTACAAGAATCGGTGGCAATTCATGCGAGGTCTCCGTGGTTGCACGATGAGTTGAGCAGTAATATATTAGAGATGATTCAAAAATCAATTGTTCATCGCAATGTTCTAAACCTTCAATACTATGCCCAATCGAATGACAAAATTACTGAAAGGGAAGTTGAACCTCTCGGATTGGTCTATTATAGTGATCATTGGCATCTTGTGGCATACTGCCGTTTGAGAAAAGATTACCGCGATTTTCGTGCAGATCGAATTAAATCAATATGTGTTGAAGGGGGAGCATTCACAACACGACCAAATTTTTCTGTAAAGAAATTTATGCGTCGTGAACTTCAAATGGAAAACCCTGTTGAAGTCCGACTGCTTTTCTCGCACTCCTATTCTCGGTTTGCAACATCAAAATATTATTATGGATTGGTAGAAGAAGCACACCGTGAGGACGGGATTGCAATGACGTTTCTTGTTCCTTATCTTGAATGGATTATGCGATGGACACTCTCTTTTGGTAGAAATGTAACTGTGATTGATCCGCCTGAACTAAGAAAAATGCTTGCTCAAGCTGCAAGGGAAGTAGCTGAAATGAATGAAGTATAAATAAGTGGAAAGCTATAATTATTTTACATTTAAACATAAACAAAATTAGTACCTAATTGAACCCTTCTTGGCAGGTCAGGGCGACATAACTTTTTTGCAATGCTCAGAGCTTGTCGAAATATACAGATACTTGCCATTGCAACTCTTAGATATGATCTACAATTAGATTTATTATGTCTCAATACTTAACTAAGTGTAAATTATAAATTTTGTTAATACTTTAATCTTGACATACAGTTGTCAGTGCAGTATAGTAATTTTGCAATTCATTGTGCTTGGTATCAACAATAAATACATACCAAGCAATTTTTTATTCATAATATAGAGAGGAAATACGTATGAAAAATGCCTTGAACTGGTTTGAAATACCTGCAACTGATTTTGACCGTGCTGTCAAATTCTATAATGGAATTTTAGATGCTGAATTGTATTGCACTGAAATGAACGGTTATAAAATGGGATTCTTTCCTATGGATCAAAATGATACAAGTGCAGTAGGCGGAGCTGTTGTTACCGGGGAATTCTATACACCCAGTACTGATGGTGCTGTAGTATATCTCAATGCAGGTGAAAATCTAAGTACTGTACTCGACAGAGTTGAGCCAAATGGCGGAAAAATCCTAATGCCTAAAACTCTTATTACGGAAGAAATCGGTTATATGGCTTTTTTCCTTGACAGTGAGGGTGGAAAAATTGCATTACATTCATCTAAGTAAATTTATCTAACAGAAATTATTATATGATGTTTACTGCATTACGACTTATGATATATATCTGCATTTCTTCTGGGAGATGAGCATTTTTATACTGCAACACTTGTATTTACTTGTGATGAAAGAAATACGAATCGGGAGGTGGGCTTCGCTCTATCGAGACGATGTTGAAATTATGAATACTGAACCAAATGTTGTATTCCTTTTGGATGAGTGAGTCCGCACTTTATGATAATATGGGTTATCTTCTTTATTTCGGACAAACTGTTGAAAGATTATAACAGATAACTTAAAGTAAATGAGAATATATAGCGCGCGAGTTTATGAAACTTTCGCGCTTTTCATTTATAAAGATCAGCGTCGGGCGGGATCGTCCCGTTTCTCAATTTTCAAATCATGTAATTGCGGTGATTTTATTCCAAATCGAAGGTAAAACCCTTGACTAAGCCCTGTCGGATACCAAACAAATTGCAAATCCCAACAATCCAAATCTTTAGATACATTCACTGATGAGGCACTGAAATTATTAGTAACTACATCATAATAAATATTTGTACTTACTTTCCAAGTTTGTGTGATACTGAATTGGATTCCTGCTTGAGCATTCAGTGAGCGGGAAATTATATGTTTGGTCGGCTCATTATATGAGAATGTAAGTCCTAATTGAATACTCCACGGGATTCCGATTGGTGAAAATCCAGGAGAATTCTCACCATAAATATCATCTTGTATTGCCGAATAATTATACCTCCTCATAAATCTTTCACCTATAGTATTGTTCAAAGAATCAGAAAAAGTGGTATCTCTCGGCTGAGGATTTGTAAGTTGGATACCTTCCGATGAAAAACTGGTGGAAAGGTTTACAGAAAAATTAGTAAGTCGAGCAAGCCCTTTTCCTTCTGAAATCAAATATTTATTAATACGAACGTTACCTGCTGAACTACCATTAGGGTTTATGTGTTCGCCTTCATCATAAAGAGTAAATCTTGAGCTTCCGTTAAAATTAATAAACTTGAGAGCAGGTGTACGAAATGATAAGAAAATATCCTTGAATTTCAAAGAATCCGCTTCAAAATCGTAGCCGCTACCCGCTTCAAAAGCAACAAGATCAACATTCAAGTCAGGCATGGTGTCCATTTGTGCTATTTTTGCTTGAATCGTATTCGCAAAAGAAAATGAAAGAAGTTGAGAACGTTTATCCCTCGGTGCCTCACCGCCGTCTGTATCGAATAGTGAATATTGAATCTTGTTTCCTGTTCTAAGATCAAGGTATTCTCCAATTTTATCAGTAGTTCTCACAGAATATTCCGGTGTGAACGAATAACTTAGGGAGGGTACAAATACATGACGCAGTGCCTTTATTCCCAATAGATTAGGTTCAACTACTCCGTACAGTCTTGTAGAAACCATAACACCGGTACTCCAACTATAATCCCTATAAGGAAGTACAGAATGCTCATAATGATTTTCAATAGATGAATCATTCTGGTTCACAGATTTAGTTACTTTTCTAAAAAACCAGTTTTCTCGATATGAGATTTGAGGGGTGATTGAAAAGTATCCAAGTTTTGGGGATATTGACAAGGAAGGGGAATGATGTATGGCATATTGTTCATTTCGTTGAAAGCTTGTATCATAGATTTTAAGAGCAGAATCTCTTAAAGTAGCTATTTGCTTTTTATCGAGATAATAATTTGCATTTACTCCATACGTAAGTGCAACTTGCGAAATCCAATTGTCGGATTTTACCAAGTTCTTGAAAGGAAGGATTTGAGGAACTTGATATGAAAAATTAGGTCTTACTTGATATTCACCTGTAATGATATTTTGACTGCGTGAGAATGACAATGCAAGCGATGAACCATTATCAAATTGCTGTGATAAGGAAGCATTCGAAAATATGTTTTGTGTTATTCTTTTGTTTATATCTGTCTCATAGTCACGATTAAAGTTCTGAGATGAAAAAGTAAGGCTTGCAGTAATACTTGATTGCGGGGTAAGTTTTTGCCTATGGTTAAGATCAAAGCTCCAACTCTTGTCCATCGGCTCGTCCGGGTTAACTCTACGACGACCAAAGGATAAATTAAAACCACCGTCAAGTGTATTTTGATACTTATATCTTGAAGAATTCTTGATTAAAAACCCAGTTTTTGTAAATATATCAGCTGTCAATTGTGTGTCGTAATAGTCACTCAGAGCGAAGTAATATCCCATGTTTTGTAATGTTACCCCGTTTGTATTGGAAAAGAAGAAAGTAGGGATGATTATACCGGAGCGTCGCCCTGACTTATTTTCAAAATACAGACCGAAAGGAAGAGCAAATACCGGCATATCCTCTACATAGAGAATCAGGGGATCCAAGAAAATTTTGTCTTGGGTAATTACTTTCATCTTAGGTGAGCCAAAGTAATAATGAGGATGTGGTTTTGAGCAGGTAGTATAGCATCCATTTTCAATAAAAAGGGTATTATCATTAACACGCTTTACTTTCGAGCCAAAATAAAAGCCGTCCTGAACTTTCGTTTCACCAAGTGTAATCGTACCTCGCTTTGTTTGAAAATTGAAGAGCAATTGCTCACCTACAAACTCATCATTTTTATCTGTGAATTTAGGGAAGCCTACAAACTTTCCATTTGAATCCTTAGCCGAAAGTGCCGTCATGGTAGATGCATTGAAATCGAAGATCAGTATTTCGGATTCCAGTTTCTGTTCTTTAAAAACAGCTTTGGATTGCCCGCGCAGTCTCATTGTTTTCTTGCTTAACGAAAATGTTACGGAATCTTTGGCATAGTATGTAACAACAGTATCAAGATCACTTTTCGATACAGGTGAAAGTGAATCGGTAATGATTCCGAGTGAATCAATAGGCTTGTTAAGAGAATCTGGTTGCTTTGAAATGGAAATTTCAGGTTTGGAAAGCGAATCATTTTTTTGCTTTTGGGGCAAGGAATCTACAGTAACTTTGGTAAGCGCAGAATATGTATTTTTCTTGTTCTTTGTTCGAACAGCAGCATTGGATGGTATAGTGACAGTACTTGTAACAATTATTATCAAGTAAAGTAAAATTATTCGGTGAAATAAAGGAGGCGGCATTGCAGAGGGAGTTTAATGTAGGAACTTAGTCAAGATGAATTGTTTGCAATACCTTAGGTACTGTAAACCTGAGTACGGGTATATCTTGATTAATTTTGAAAGATGATAGTGTCATAATAGCTGATGCGTCATTTTCCGGAGATTGGATGTCAATGCTTTGAGCTAATAGTATGTCATTGAAAATTTTAAAGTTACTATATTTAACGTTCAAGAGGATTTTTCCTTCAGGTGATTTTTTTTGAAACTGTGTTATCACCTTATCTTTCAGAGAGAATAACACATACTCTGCGCCAAAAGTTTCAGAACGCCTAACGAAAAGAACAAGATTAGCGTCGGCTAATCTGTCAGAACTTAACGTAAATTCTTTCATCTTTTGATCATTGCCAAATGATGTAGGTGCTTCTCCTCTCATCAAATGAGCAAAATCTTCTCCTGATAGAGGGATTCTGAGTGTTTTTGCAATGTTGTTTGCATTTGGAACTCCAGTAACAACTCGATTATTAAAAGCATCATAAAAAACAAAATCTGTAGGTGTTGCAAACATTTTCCCTACGAAGATTCCGAAAGGTCCATGAATAGTAACACACATGGAATCTGCACTGCAAATTTTTGCATCACAATTGCCCATCTGCGTCATACCATTGAACTTAACAGTCATATCTGCTGAAAATTCAAGATTGCGAAGTGCCTTAACACGTTGCAACATAGCATCCTTGAGCGCATCAGTTGATAAAGCCGGAGGCAGAATGTTTGGAGAATACCCCGGTGATGCTTGTCTTTCAAGTCTCGAATTGACAGAGTCGGGAGGTTGAGGTTTAGAAGTGATGTCAGTATTATCCTTTTGAGAAAAAAGTGAAGTTTCAGTAAGGATAAGAAAGAGCAATACTAAACCAAAAGCTGAGAATAATCGTTTCATAATTAATTGCTGATTGAAAAAAAGAGTATAAATCAACTATGATAAAAGATAACTCATAGTGTGCTCAATCATCGAGATAGGTTTAATTTGATTCAAAATTACTAATATTTTACTTAGTTTTGCCAATTGGCAAGAGATTTAAACCAATTTTAACGGGAGAAAAAGAATATGGTGTATGTAACACGAAAAACACATTTTTCTGCATCACATCGACTCTACAATCCAACCTTTAGCGACGAGAAGAACGAAGCAATATTTGATAAATGCAACAATCCAAATGGTCACGGACATAATTATATACTTGAAGTAACTGTACGCGGAATACCTGACCCACATACAGGATACGTTCTTGATTTGAAGCTACTCAGAGATATTCTTGAAAATGAAATAATTGAGAAAGTTGACCATAAACATCTTAATTACGATGTAGATTTTCTGAGCGGGATTATTCCCACTGCAGAGAATCTTGCAATTGTTTTCTGGGGAATTATCGAACGCAATCTTCCTGCAGGAGAACTTCATTCTGTTAAACTGTTCGAGTCTGATGCAAATTTTGTTGAATATTTTGGTGAGCCGGTCTCTATTCCTCGTTATACCCTCAAAATTAAAAATAAGGAGATACCTGTATGAAAATATCAAATCAATCATTCGAGTTTAATCCAGAAGAGTTTTTAACGAACGGTTATTCAGAGAATGGTTCGGATCGTGATAAGTTCGCAAGGGTAGAGGATGACCCGACATTTCCTGTCGTTAATTCAGAAGGAAAGTTATTGTTTGATGCAAACGGGAATTGCCCTGTTTCTATTGAGGAACGCAATGAAATGATTGAAAGAGTG
>JACPWH010000119.1 GCA_016197185.1 Ignavibacteriota bacterium | reverse complement strand
GATTAGGTTGAGCAAATAGAGACAATTGACAGAGCAATTGGAGAAGCTGGTGTGGGAAAATGGCAGGCATTGAATACGTTTGCGACTGTCGAAGTTTACAAGAAGAGAAGAAAGAAATCCAATATATCATGACAGGCAGCAGCTCTAGGAAATTGCGAAAATCAGTAAGCGATCTTTTAGGAGGTAGAGCCCTTCTTCAGCAAATGGGTCCTTTCATAGCCTCTGAGCTTAAAGAAAGTTTCTCCTTAGAAAAAGCCTTGAAAACAGGTCTTATCCCCTTGATCTGGGACTCAACTGACCCTGAGCAACGCCTTTTAGACTATCTTCATCTTTACTTGAGAGAAGAAGTACAAGCGGAAGGGCTAGTGCGCCAGATCGGTGACTTTTCCCGTTTTCTTGAAATATCAAGTTTTTCTCATGCTTCTGTTTGGACAACGACTGATATCAGTCGGGAATCTAGCGTAAAAAGGGCTACAGTAGATAATTACTTACAAATTCTTGAAGATCTTTTATTGGCTTTTACAATTCCTGTTTTCACAAGGAGAGCTAAACGAAAATTAATAGCCCATCCAAAATTCTATTTTTTTGATGCTGGTGTCTATCGCATTGTACGTCCTCAAGGGATTCTAGATAGCTCCCAAGAAATTGAGGGATGGGCTTTAGAAGGATTAGTAGCGCAACATCTTCACAGTTGGGTCTTAGCACAGAACCAGCCGCATTCTCTTTCTTTCTGGCGCACTCAAACAAAGTTAGAAGTGGACTTCATCATTTATGGACCGAAAGGGTTTTGGGCTATTGAAGTCAAGCGGAGCTCTAACCTTGGTCCTGATGATGCAAGGGCTCTTCTAGCTTTTAAAGAAGAATATCCAGAAGCTATGTGTTTATTTGTTACTTTAGGAAAAAGAAAAGAAAGCTATCGTAGCTTTCCTGTTATCCCTGTAGAGGAATTCCTTTTAGGAATTACTCCTGAAAATCCTATTTTCTTGCAGCAGTGAAATCCTGGTGCTCTATAAGCTTAATGGCTAACATGAAAGCTCTGAAGGCTTTCTTATTTCAAAAAATCTGATATTCTGTATTGTTAAAAATATGCGACCTCCCCCTAAACATCACACAACTTCACAGCATGAGCAACACACTCTGCTCGGAATTACTTTTACAATTCTTGCAGCCATTAGCTTTACGTTCATGAGTTTGCTAGGTAAGATTATTGGTGAAAGAGCTTCGACAGATATGATTCTATTTGCTCGATTCTTCATCAGCTTGATTCTTATCCTCCCTTGGGTAGTGAAGAAGCCTCAGCAGATTATCCACATTACTCACCCATCAAAAATAATTTTCCGAAGTTTGTTTACTTTTTTTGCTTTCGTCTGCTTTTTCTATTCATTACAATTTATTTCTTTGGCTGATGCACTATTATTGAATAATACTTTTCCTCTTTTTATACCTTTAGTTACTTGGTGTTTGTTGAAAGCAAAAACTCCTCATAAGGTGTGGATGGGGATCATTGTGGGCTTTATCGGTATTGCATTAGTTCTTAATCCAGACCCCAAACTATTCCAACCCATTTCTTTAATCGCATTATTTTCTGGGATTCTTGCTGCAATCGCGATTGTGGTCATCCGCTCTTTAACAAAGACCACTCCAACTTTACAAATTCTTTTTTATAATTTTCTCATTTGCTCTATCCTCAGTGGCATTGCTTTACCTTTTAGATGGAAATCGCTAAATATTAACACATTACTCTTATTATTTGGGGTTGGATTATTTGGGGCCTCTTATCAATTTTTCAGCACTTTATCTTTTGCTAAAGCTCCTGTAAGGCTGACCTCTCCCTTAATGTTTCTTTGCATCGTATTTGGGGTCATTGCCGATTTTATCATTTGGAAACACAATCCCACTCTGCTAACCCTCATAGGAATGCTATGCGTAGTATTAGGGGGCATTATAACGATTTATTTCGGTCAAAAAGAGCTGATCTCAAATAGGAAGCAATAAAATGACCTCTGCACTATTAGTTATTGATTTTATTAATGATATTGTTCATCCCAAAGGGAAAATAACCCGCTGCGCAGAACGAATCATCAAAAATAAAGTGATTACACACGCAAATCAAGTAATTGGTCATGCAAGAAAAAAAAGTTGGCCGATCATTTTTGTTAAAGTAGGCTTCCATACTGGTTATCTGGAATGTCCTAAACATTCCCCTTTATTTGGTCTTGCACCAGCTCATGAAGCACTACTTCTGAATTCTTGGGGTACAGAATTTCATGAAGATTTAGATATCAAGCCAATGGATATGAAGATGATAAAACATCGCGTTAGCTGTTTTTATGCAACCCCACTAGAAACAATCTTGCGCGCCCAAACAATCAATACTTTACTATTGATAGGAGTAGCCACGAACATGACGATTGAACATACAGCGCGTGATGCACATGATCGCGATTATGCGGTGATCGTTATCCAAGACGCCTGTGAAACTGCAAGTAAGGAAGCTCATGAAGCAGCTTTAGAAAACTTAGGTCGCATTGCACAAGTAATAGATACCAAAGCCTTAATACATGAATGAGAGTTCGATTAATGATCACTTCTGTTTGAGATAGTTGTCTGTACCTTCCAACCAATCTCTGCGCAAGGGCGAAAACACATCGATATCAAATGTATCTTCCAAAGCCTCAAACCGATGCAGGACATTAGGTGGAATCACGAGCACCTCCCCTTTTGAAACAACAAACTTCTTATCTCCTGAGAAAACTCTTACTTTCCCTTTAATAATATAAGTGATTTGTTCGCTTTCATGATGATGCTCAGGGATGATCGCCCCTTTTTTAAAGTCAAAAAAAACAAGCATAACATGTACACCATAGACATAACGGCGTGATATTTTATCATTCATTTTTTCCATAGGCATTTTGTCAAATTCACAGAAACGGGGCAATTTATCCATAAGAAACCTCCTTTTAAAATATTTTTTGTCATAGCTTGTAAGGAGATTAATAACAACAAGCCTACGATTTTTATTGAAATCTGCGGAGGAATAGATTTTCTAAAAGCCTTTCTTGATGTTCTTCAGCTCATCCAAAAAACAATGGCAAAGCTTCAGGAACTAAACTACGAAGTGGTACATTTAAGGCTACATGATTATTTGGCTCTTGCCAATGATCAAAGCACAAAGGATAAGCACTTTTTTTAATATCCGATACCTACTATCTATAGGGAATGAACATATCCAAACTACATGGGATACCAGAACCTTCCCTTCTGGCCCTCCTTCTCCTCGTTTCTTATCCTTCTGTAGGCGCAGTTCTCTTTACTCCTGCGTTGCCAATTATCGCAGAATCTTTCCATATTACTTCTGGCTTGGCCCAGCTGACTGTAACTCTATTTTTAATCGGTTATGCATTAGGACAGCTTCCTTACGGTCCCCTCTCAAATAAAATCGGAAGAAAACCTGCTCTCTATACCGGCCTCACCATTTCGATTTTTGGTGCTTTGCTTTGCGGTTTAGCTGGGCTGCTCAATCAACTTTGGCTTCTCCTCCTAGCGAGGATTATTGCAGCTCTTGGAGCAAGCGTTGGTCTCATGATGGCGCTCACAATCGTAAGTGATTACTATGAGCCAGAAATGGCCAGAAAAAAATTGTCATTAGTCATTATCGCCTTTGCCATAGCGCCAGGAGCGGCGGTAGCACTAGGGGGATTGCTCACCGAGATCATGGGCTGGGAAAGCACATTTTATTTCCAAGCCCTTTATGGACTACTGCTATGGCTGATCTGTATCCAGCTACCAGAGACCAGCACAACCCTTAACAACGAACCTTTTAATTTGAAATGGATCATCGATAGCTATCTAAAAAGATGCAATAATGCAAAACTTGTTGTTTGCAGCTTTATCCAAGGGAGCTGCACCTCCTTCGTCTACATCTTTGCAGCGTTAGCCCCCTTCATGGTGATTCACATTCTTGGCTTTTCCCCTACTACTTATGGCCTCCTAAGCTTGATCCCTTCGATTGGGATGATCGTTGGCTCTCTTCTTTCTCATTATACACATCATCTTCTCTCTCCGCAGAAATCAATCCTTCTAGGTCTTTTGTTAATTTTTCCTGCAAACATCGCCATGCTTTGCTTCTTTATGTTCGGCATATTCAATTTATGGACGCTGTTTATCCCCTATTTCTTCATGAACATTGGAATCACTTTAGCCTATATCAATTGCCCTACAATTGGAACTGGCTCCGCCAAGAACAAACCCAATGCTTCAGCTGTCTTAGCTTTTATCAATATTAGCATGTGCGTCATTACAGTTTTTATCCTTGAGATCATCAACTCTTCCAATCCCCTTTGGATGCCAATTCTTTTTGCAGCGCTATTAACGCTTCTCTTCCCTTTCTATGTTAAATTAGAAAAAATGATCGCTTCTGTTTGAGATCATTATCTCTACTTTCTAGTCATTGCACACTGAGTAAAATCCAGACTATTTAGCTTCGATACCAAAATTGATCCCAAGCTTGCCAAAAATTTTCCCCTTTTGAAGTCACTGTCATCGGATTTAAAACCTCACAGCCAATTTTGCCTTTAAATGCATTTGATTTATCAGGATCGGCCAATTCCACCTTAAGCTCTACCGGTGAGACAAACTTTAAAGGTTTTGGCCAATTTGTACGATCTCTTAACACTTTTTCAACCCCGATTTCAATAAGATGACAAGCTTCAACAGGTGCCAAACAGCGCGCTGCATAGCGTGATAGGCTTTTCTTTACAGCAACAGTATGAAGAGTTGGTCCGACCAATGACTTGACTTCAAGGCAAGTAGCTTCATCTCCAGAAACAAAGATAACCGGTACATCAAATGATCCGGCAATCGCTGCTACAATTCCACTCTCCCCAACAGCGCGCCCATTAATTAATGCCATGCGAAAATTTTCAGTCGACATGGTATGCGATAGAATTCCATTTTCTGTTCCCGCCATGGCATGTGCTCCAGGAAGAAGCATCGCATCGGCTCCCAAAAGAGGCTCGATATAACACCCCCAGCGATATCCGAACACATATTCAGCTCCAGGTTCCAGCTGGTCTTTAATCAAACTATTGAACGAATGATCTCCACCAGCCCCATGACCATCTACAACAATAATTTCTTTTGCCCCTCCCTTTTTTGCTCCTCTTACAGCAGCGTTAATTTCAGCAGTATATAACTGACGCCCCTCTTCATACTGGGATTTGCCAGCCATTACTTGATCCCATTTAACAATACCTCCAATTCCCTCCATATCACACCAAAACAGCACTCTCATTACTACTTCTCTCCTAAAATAAGAATCTCAAACCATTAATCTACGAAGAACGTTTATTTTATAGTGCATTAAACTTTGCATGATAAAATTCATCCGTGTCTTTTCGCATGGAATCTCGCATTCGAACTCACCGACTTTACAAAGTTGCCTTGCTTTCCATGCTGCATTCCATGCAAAAATCTTGCAGCCAATTTTATCATCCAAAATTTAATCCACTATATCACACTGAAAAGTTCTGAGCGTGCTTTTCTGGCTTTATCAACATGTGAGATAATAGTTTTTTTAAGAGAGCTTGCAAGAAAGAATCATCACAAAACAGATTGACTGTGTCAAAAAATTCCAATGCATTTTAGCAGAAGGATGGCTTCCTCATACAGAATTTCTTATTCTAGACGAAATTAATAAAATGCCCCAATGGAAAACCTATCTTAAGGGGATCTATGATACTAAATTGCCTCATCAAAAAATCCTTGTCACCGGAAGCGCCCGTCTTGAAATTTATAATCAAGCGGGCGACTCTCTTGCCGGTCGTTTTTTTCTACATCGTCTCCTTCCCTTATCCCCTGCAGAATGCGACAAAGTAGGGGTAAGCTATACCCTGGATCACTTTTTAGAAAGGGGGGGATTTCCTGAGCCTTTTTTAGCAAATGACCTAATTGAGGCAAATCGCTGGAGGCTCCAATATGTTGATAGCTTGCTCAGAGTGGATGTAATTGATTTTGAAAATATTCACAATCTCAATGCGATTCGTCTTGTATTTGAGCTACTTCGAGAAAGGGTAGGCTCGTCCATCTCTTATAGCTCCATTGCTGAAGATGTAGCCATCTCTCCTAATACGGTAAAAAAATATATTGAAATTCTTGAAGCCCTCTATATTGTTTTTCGAATCACCCCTTTTTCCCATAACATCGCTCGGAGTTTGCTTAAAGAACCTAAAGTGTATTTTTTTGATACGGGTTTAGTTAAAAATAATGACGGTATTAAATTTGAAAACTTTGTTGCTACTTGTCTATTTAAACATGTCCTTAGCAAAATTGACTATCAAGCAGAAAACTATGCTTTAAGATATCTCCATACAAAAGAACGGCATGAAGTAGATTTCGCTTTGGTACATAATGATCAGGTTAAAGAAATGGTCGAAGTAAAACATGCAGACCATATCCCTTCCCCTAGCCTTCATTACTTTCATGAAAAGTATCAGATTCCCGCTGTCCAAGTAGTAAAAGAGTTAAAAAGGGAGCGAAGAGAAAACGGGATTGAAAAGATACAAGGTTTGCATTTCCTTAGGTCTCTAGCTCTCTAATGCCGAAAACGATTAAAAATTGCAGCTTTAATACTGATATAGTGGATTACATTTTGGATGATAAAATTGGCTGCAAGATTTTTGCATGGAATGCAGCATGGAAAGCGAGGCGACTTTGTAAAGTCGGTGAGTTTGAATGCGAGATTCCATGCGAAAAGACGCGGATGAATTTTATCATGCAAAGTTTAATGCACTATACCATTTCCGAAAAATAAACACATAAATTCGAGCCGTATAACACATCATCTCTAATCCATCCTTTCTTGCTCATATTTAAAAACATGTGCTTCGAAACGATGAATTAAATCTGCCGCCTTATACAATTCAAATTTATGCGTTTATTTTTCGGAAATGGTATGAGCTCTGGTTAAGAAAGGCTAACGAGAAAATCTTGTGTAATGATCCTGCCTTCCATTAGACCTAGAGCGTCTGTTTCCTTGCCCTTCAGTGCGGGGTTTACCCGGACGGCTTCTTCCATTACCTCCACTTCCACCTCTTCGCTGGGTCATCCGACCAGCAAAAATGGGTTGCGGCTTAATCGATAAGTCCACCTCGAAGC
>JACPWH010000118.1 GCA_016197185.1 Ignavibacteriota bacterium | reverse complement strand
ATCCGTAAGCGAAGAGAAGGGAATCACCCTTGGTACAAAGTTAGGTGAAATGTACAATGGCAACATCTATGCTTATCAACACATCAACGGACGTGAGTTTCAAGTACCCTGCCAATTTACAAAGCAAGGTGAAGAAGTGAAATTTGCAGTAGGAAATTACGACAAGAATGTTCCGCTTGTGATTGACCCGCTCATTTATTCAACTTATTTTGGTGGTAGCGGGAATGATGAAATCAACGGTATTGCATTAGATAATTATGGGAATATAGTTATTGCAGGAGGAACAGTCTCCCCCAATTACCCATACACAAAAGGAGCTTATGATTCAACCTCAAATGGAGGAACAGATGCCTTCATCGCTAAATTTGATAAATCCTCCACAACTCTTCTCTATTCAACATTCATAGGTGGGGGATCTGACGAAAAAGCAAATGCAGTTACCTTAGATGAAAGTAATAACATTTTTATATGCGGAGTTACAAATTCATCAAATCTTCCTGCAAATGGATGGAAAACTGATTATGCCGGTTTAACTGATGGTTTTGTAGCCAAGATTAGTGCCGATGGAAAAACATTAACGTACTGTACGTATGCAGGCGGTTTAAAGGATGATCAGGCACTTGGGATAGCGATTAACCCGAAAGGAGAGGCATGTGTCGTAGGTGAAACGAGCTCGTTAAATTTTCCAACAGTCAATGCATATAAAAAAAATAATTTAGGTCTATATGATGCATTCATTATAAAACTGAAAGCAAGTGGCGCGTCTGTTGCGTATTCAACATATTTTGGCGGATCCGGAAATGACCGCGCTTACGCAGTCGGCTGTGACGTAACCGGCACATATTTATATGTTGGAGGAGTAGTAGGTGCCGGATTAAGCGGAACATATCCTACCGGTTGGCAGTCACCGTATAATAGTACTTTCAATACTACGGGTAATTTCACTGATGGTTGGGTAGCAAAAATGAGTGATGAAACAGGAAACTTCTCAGATATGAATAATCACTACATTACCTATATAGGAGCTAATAAAAATGATGAAGTTCGTGCGTTGGTAGTCTTAAAAGACGGTAGCTGTATAGTGACCGGGCAAACTCAGGGTGGACAGGGAGTTAGAAATAACTTTCCGTCAACAAACTCCAATACTGTAAATAAAGGCGGCTACGACGTATTTGTTTCAAAGCTCAAGTATGAGGGGACAGAAATGCTTGCATCAACCATGTTTGGTGGTAGTGGAAATGAATGCGGAGTAGGATTATCTGTTTCATCTACATCAAATGAAATATTTGTAACGGGGCAAACTACATCCCAAGATTTTCAAATGTCTGAACTTTCACCTCCATTGCAAGCTGTACAAGCAAATTTGAAGGGTGCAAAAGATGCCTTCTTAGTCAGATTGCCGATTGGTTTGGAGAAAGTTGGATATGGTACGTATTTCGGAGGCAGAAGCGACGATGGTGCAACCTCTGTAGCTGCTACCCCACGCGGGGATGCATATATCGCAGGAAATACTAATTCGGACAACCTTACTGTATTTGGGAATGAATACCAACCGACAATTGGCGGTGGACAAGACGGATTCGTTTGCAAAATAGGTTTTGGTACAATAAATCTTAATTCGCCTAACGGAGGTACATACTGTCCGGGAAATCAGCTTGTAATAATATGGACAAAAACAGACGGACTGACAGATGGCGACAGTGTAGATATTGAACTTTCAAGTGATGCGGGTGTTACGTGGTATAAAAAAATAACACCAAAACCTACTTTAGCATTAAGTTACACATGGAACATTCCTACTGACCAATCACCCGGAAATAAGTATAAAATACAATTGATCCATGCCTCGGGAATCCGTACTGAAAATAGTGAACCTTTTACCATCGGTACACCGGTGCAAATTACCGTACCTCCACAGGGTGATTCTGTATGCCCGGGTACTCGAGTTCGATTCTTTGTAGAAGGTAATGTTCCAAATCTTACCTATAAATGGTATTTCAATGGTGGTGTGATTAATGGAGAACATAGTAATTCACTTATTATTCCTTCTGCAACAACAGATAATATAGGGGCATATAAAGTGGAGGTTAGTGCAGGCTGCACACCTGCTACAAGTCAAAATGCCCAGCTCTTTGTAAAAGAAGCCACTAAGGTGGTTACCCAGCCATTGGGCGGTTCTGTTGTAGTAGGAGGGGCTTATACATTCAAGGTAGTTGCATCAGGTAAAAAGCTGACGTATGAATGGTATAGGAATGGAGATAAAATACCGACAGCAAATAGTAATGAATATACTATTCTTTCGGCTAATGGTGGAAACAGAGGTATGTATAAAGCGATTGTTCGTGGTGAATGTGGCTATGATACAACCAAGTCGGTTGAATTAGTAATAGATACTACAACAAAAGGCATTAACGATCTGCCTGTTGTTCAAAGAAACATTAACTTTACCCTACTTTCATCCCAACCTGCTTCTGAGGAGCTTACAACGGCAGTTACTTCAATAACGGGATGTGAACTGGGGATAACATTGATCGATAACCTGGGTCGAAATGTTATGGATGTATTTAATGGAACGCTCGAAGCAGGGATAAGCAGAAATGTATCTGTGAATATTAAAAATCTTCCAAGCGGAATCTATTGGCTGTCAGCTAAATGTGGTGGTGAACTTTCGGTACAGAAGATAGAAATTTTGCGTTAAGTGTGAAAGTAATCCTTAAAAAAAACCTGCTACAATTCGTTTTATAGCAGGTTTTTTTATATGAATATTTGACAGTTGAATCAATTCTTAATTGAAAGGTATTGGTTTACCACTTCCTCAGGAGAAATCAGATTCATACACTTAAAATGACCTAAAGGGCATTCATCTCTGCCGATATGAGTGCAGGGTCGGCAGTCAAGTTCTTTCTCAATAATCGTATTTGCGACACGATATGGTGCAAATCCAAACTCACGTACTGTTGAGCCGAATATCGCAGCTACAGGAACGTGCCTTGCGGCGGCAAGATGCATTATCCCGCTGTCGTTGCAAATCAAACCATCTGTTAGGTCAAGAGCACGGGTTGTATCATAGATTGAAGTTGATCCGGTAGCATCTGTAATCGGAAAAGGGATTTGCCGACGAACTTCGTTGCAGATTTCACGATCATCTGTTCCGCCAAGCAGGACGATTTGTGTATTAAATTGCTCATTGAAAAGCAGTGCAGTTTCGGCGAATCGTTCCGGTAACCATCGTTTTGTAAAATGACGTGCTCCCGGTGCAATTGCAAGGAGTTTGGGTGGATTGGTAATATTAATACGTTTTTCAGGTGGATAAAACCCCAAATCTTTTTCTTCAGGAAGCCATAGCTCCAATCCTTTTTTGTCATCTTGAACTTTTAGAGCATTGGCAGTGCTTCTGTATCGTTCAGCGATGGGAATAATAGGCTTGCCAAATCCCTTTTTCAGTTTAACAAGTTCCAACTTTTGTTTACGGAAATAGCGTATAATTTCGGCAAATCTTTTTGCAACCGCCATGTCAATTCGTGCATGAGGGAATTGATTTCGAAGCTGGCGCAAAAGCGGAGTAATGAGGAGAATATCGCCCATTGAACTAAGGCGAATGATACAGATTGATGTTACTTCATTAGGATTCATAAGTGCGAAGATAGTGCGAAGCAGAGAATTTTCTACGGTATGAAAAAGATTTAGGTCTGATTTTCAAAAAAAATTCGGATTTTTGTTCAGATTTTATTCATTTATTGGTACAATAGTATGCGCTTTACAGTAGAACAAGACGACGACATCGTCATATTCACGCTAAAGGAAGAACGACTTGATTCGTTAAACTCTCCTGATGTGAAAGCAGAGTTATTGATAATCGGGCAGCCTAACCTGATTGGTTTGATAATTGACTTATCAAAAGTAACATTTTGCGACAGTGCCGGGCTCAGTGCATTGCTTCTCGCACATCGCCAAATGAAAGAACATGAAGCACCCGTTATATTAGTCGGGGTGGGTGAGCAGGTTCGTAATCTTTTGCGTATATCACAACTTGAATGGCTGTTTGATTATTTCCCGACAGTAGAGGATGCATTGGGCGCATTTGAAAGTGTAGAGGATTATTCGGACGAAGAATAATCGAATCGGAGGCAGATTACAAATATACTAATTAGAGTGCCGTCAGAGATTCGATTGTTACCTGACGGCTTTTTAATTTTCTAAATCAATTGATTAGTATTGGGACATAATAAACCTAAACGTAGAGAGTTGAAATTGGCAAGTATCTGCAACGACAAGTTCAGCGTGATCAATAAGTTACGTCTCCCTTAACTCGCCCTGATCGGTTCAATTACTTGCTATATGACCTCTTGTGAAATTTAACTATAATCAAAGGGAACTGTTATGGCAGAAACGCTCGGCTCACTCGTAGATAAATTGGCAATTACCGATTTGAAGTTATGGCATTGCCAGGAGCAATTATTCAAGCCTGATGGGGAAGAAAATGCTTCTCTAAAAAACAAAAACGAATCCTTACTTGGTCAACGTGAACGGCTTATCCGTGAAATTGATGAATGGTTTTCATCAGCAGTGACTAATCCTGAAACTGTGGCTCTTACAAATCCGCAGAATAAAATTTACGGGCAGTATCGAAAGCAATAAAATGAATATTATTACAACCGATTTAGAACCCAAAACATTCGGGGAATTTATAGATGCGCTTATTATAGCAAATCTGAGGATGTGGCACGCACAGGAGGTTGTGTATGAAATCGAAACGCTCAATGCTATGACCCATCCCCAAATGTTTGACTTTCTCAAGCAGGCGACATGGCTTAACCTATTGCGTAATAGAGCTATGGATGGTTTAGATTCTACATTGGCTGCAGAAATCATGGAACGGAATCCGGCTACTGAAAGAATTGATAAACCTATTGCAATGGAAGGTCAATTGCCGTTATGGGAACAAGTGTAAATAACATGGTTCTGAGCTATTTGATTTAAGGTGAAAGAACCACCGGAGCATTTGCTTTTACCTGAGTTGTACCCTTTGTGATGACAGTATCACCTGCTTCAATCCCTTTCAAAATTTCAATCTCTTTTTCAGTACGGATACCCATTACAATAGGTCGTGCCTCGGCTTTCCCGCTTTTATAGACAAATACTTTTTGCCCTTTGATGTCCGGTATAACCGATTCGGACGGTACCATTAACCCTTCGTGAGTTTGCCCGATAGGCAATTCAACCTCAATAAAACTCCCTGATGTAAGTTCCCCGTTAGAATTTTCTACCGACGCTCTGAAAGCAATTGTACGGGTAGCAAGGTCAATTTTTGGGTCAACTGCATAAATGGTCGCTTTAAATCGTTTGGTACTGCCACGACTAAGGAAAGTAAGCGTGCTTCCTTTTTTCAAAAAAGCCGAGTACTTTTCGGGAACGGAGCATTCAAGTTTCATCGGGTCGGGTTGAATAATCGAAACAATCTTACTTGCAGGAGTTATATAAGAACCAAGTGTAATATATTTAAGACCGATAATACCGTCGAACGGTGCACGAACTTCTGTTTTGGCAATTTGAGTAAGTAAAAGTTGTTTTTCTGATTTAAGAATATTTAATGTGTTGAGAGATGCTTCATAATCTTCTTTGCTTAAACCTCCCCTTTCGAGTAATGCTTTTTGCCGTGTTTCAACGTCTTCAGCATGGCGAATCTGCTCTGCATTCTTGACAAGTTGTGCCTTGAGATCAGCATCATTGATTTTTACAAGAAGAGTACCTTGTTTTACAAGTTGACCTTCAGGGAGGGAAAAATTTGTAACATTCCCGCTCGATTCAGCATGAAGCTCAGCTTCGCGGTAGGCGAGTAAAGTACCGCTTATTTGTATCTTACTGTCAATTTGTTTTGGTGTTGCAACAGTAATACCTACAGTAACGATAGGTATTTGTTTTTTTGCAAGACCTGTAGATTGTGAGGAGGAGGTTGGTTTGAAATAATAAAGAGCGACAAGAAGTCCAATAACCGCAATAATGACAAGGTTTCTGACTCGAAATAGCTTCATATCTTTAAGGATAATGGAAAGGAAATGAATGATACTCGTTTGATACTAAAAAAATATCGACGGTTTAAGAGCTTCAAAATTTTGGTAAATCTTAAGCTCAACTCCAATACATTTTTCATGTAACCTTCCTTTGTAATTCCCCCCTAAGCCATATCATAAGAAACAATGTAGAAATATGTTTGTTTTGCTTTGAAAACTCCTCAATCTCTTGGTGTAAATTCTGTAATTTCTGCTTGATTTTATCCGGTGAGATAAGTTGAACAGAAAAAAAACGTCTTAAGAATAAAGCAATAGTTCTCTGATCTGGGAATGATGATGTTTCCTTATGGCGGTCAAAGTAATCTTGGAGGTTAGTACTTTCGCGGTGGGCTGTTTCTAAATCACCGTTCAAGTATGGAATTATTACATAGATGAATCGAAAGTAAAGATGCTCATATTCTACATGATGTGTTGATTCGTGAGGGATTGCAGAAAATGCTTCAGCCGGCTTGCCAAGAAAAATATAACAAAAACACCTAAAACCCGCAAAACGAAGTGCCAGTTTTACATGATTATTGGTAATTTCATCATACTCATCCATCACGGATAATGCTACCTCATATAAACCCAACCGCATAAGTGTCCCAATATAATTATGAAGCAAATCGGCTATGTTATTAGTTTGAACTGTCCGTACCTTATGTGAATAGTGAAGTGCTTCCTCAAAAACTTCCCGTGCTGAAGAATAATCTTCATTAATATAATGGAGTGTAGCGAGTGTTCCAAGTGCCGGAAATTTCCATTCAGGGAAAAAATCCTGAACTTTCGTAATCTGCGTTACAGCTTCTTGAACAATCTCAATCCGTTTTGTGATTGATCTCTCAGAATATGTTTGGAGAATTGATGTAAGGAACAGAATAAAAGGTGTTTCCACATCCGAAAAATCAGTATCAATTGAAATGGAAACCGGATTGAGAACAGGTTTATTTGCCATTGCGAGCATACCTTCGCATACTGATCTGTTATTTTGATTCAGAACAAAACTTGTGCGATATAATGTTTTTAAAATGTCAATCTGATCAAACATAACGGAGCGTGCCTTCTCCAATATTTCAGGGGTAATTTCTCGATGAAATATCAGGTATCTGAAATAAATGTCGGATTGACGGCGCGCCTGCTCAAAATTAAGCCTCTCGATTGATGAAGCGAGAGATTTTGAGAAAAACTGTTCAAGCTCTTCAAAACACTTACGGTTAAGAAGACCTTGCAGCAGCATTGTATCCTGCAAATTTATATTACTTTCAAGCTCTCTCTTATTTTCAGTATCAATAAGAAAATCATGCAATTCACTCACAAGTAGTCGTAGTTCATGTCTGAGCAGATAATCTTCTTCCTGTGAATATTTCCTTCCGAACGTTTGAGCAAAAGCCTTCTCCTTGATGAATTCCCCGCCCTTGTTATTTTCCCTAACTATATAATTAAAAAGTGATTGCAAAGAATTTCTCTTGTGTGATTTCATAAGTGAAGCAAACCTCTTTTTTTCTTGAGGTGTTAGTGCTGCATATAATGTTTCCGCTTTAGGCATTGGTTTTTTTCCTCAGTTTTAGAAAAATTAAAACACAATTTTCATCACAAATTAAAAATCTTACCGTTTTTTCCTGTTTTTCATGCCCGTAATTTTGCGATAGATATTTGCTGATTCAACTCGTGATGAGTATTCGCAACAACGAATCAAAAAAGCAAAATAATCAAAAATGATTAATCGGCAATTCATTGATAACAAGTTAGTTCATTATTATTTATTCAATATAGGAAAACGGTATGAAAACCTTTTTTGTTCTCTTATTTGCGACGGTAATCGCAGTTATTTCTCAACAGTCGCTTATGGCGCAATCTTTGCAAATTCCTTATCAAGGATATATAGCCGAGAAGTCCGGCAAAGCATACAATGGAACGTTTCAGTTTGAGTTTGCAATTGTTCTCGGCAGCAGTGGACTGCCCTCATGGAATAGCGGTTCGTTGTCAATTCCGGTGAAAGACGGAATTTATTCAGTAGTTCTCGGCAATACAGGGCAACCTGCATTAAATAGCTCCTTGTTTGTCAATAGTAACGATACACGATTAAGAATCAGCTTTGACGACGGTGTAAAAGGGCATGAAACTCTTTCACCGGACGTACAATTTCTGCCTGTTCCTTATGCTGTTCGTGCAAAATATGCCGATACATCATTCGTGCAAACTTCGTTACCCCCTATGGATTCTCTTGTTCTGAGAGATAAACGCGGGGTGGTTCGTATGGTAATGAATCCTAATACCGGTACTTTCAAAATGATGAATAATGATACCACGTGGTATTCACTTGCAGTAAATTCCCCACCAACTGAAACTATCAACTGGGGCAATAAAACAACTGAAAAAACAACGTATCCAAATGGTGATCATGTGGAAACAACCCGTGACAGTTATACAGGGAAGCTTATTAATACTAAAACCGAAACTACTGCACCCGACGGAACAAAAACAGTAGTTTATAGAGATTATATAGGCGGGGAATTGGAACGAGAAACAATTATTACTACAAATCCAACCACCTTAACCGAAACTCGTAAGGAAATTTGGTACTACTGGTGGTCGGGTGCTAAGAGATCGGAACGGACTACAGTAAATGGAGTTACAGTTGAAGAAAAATATTATGACGATAATGGAAATGTAACATATCAGAAGACAGATTCAATTGTGAAGAAAAGTGAGAAGGAAACATATTATGGCAGTAATGGCATACCATGGCTAAGTATAGAGAAGGTAACTACTCCCGAAGGAACAACTACAACAAGAACAGGGTATGATGAAAACGGGCAACCAAAGTACGAAAGTACAGAGCATTCCAATGGTAAATACGAATACAAGGATTTGAAAAAAGGTGATAGCTCGTCAGGCGAACCGGGGAAATCTACTGAAAAATCCGGTAATTCTTCAACAACAACCGAAGGTGGATCAATTCATTTTGAAGCGGGGACGACAGGTGGATTCGGGATGGGAATTGACCCTAACACAGGTGAAGGTGGATTATGGTATGGAACAACACCTAATGATTCAACAACAGTCGGATTGAGTGCAACAGGAATTACAATCGAAACTCCGAAAGCAGTTGTAGAATCCAAAGAAACAAAACTGCAAGATCCTAAAAACCCTACTTCCGGCGGAATAAAATTCGACTTTAATGGAAGTTCATCAGGTAACAGCGTTCCAAAATTTGAATTTAAAAGATCAGGACCTTCAAATTTCGGGCAACGCTCAACCCTTGAATGGAATCCCCAAAACAACTTTGGAATTACGGTCTCTGATACCGGTTCAGGGAAATCAACGGGAATACTATGGGATCCGATTAATGGGTCAGTAAATTCTATCAATGATTTTACAATCGGTGGAAGTGCAAAATCAGACACAATCAAACCAAGGTCAAAAAGTACAGTCTCATTTGGCTCGGGTATTACTGTGAACGGGCAAAGTAATTTCAGTAATACGATTGATATTGCCGGAGCAGCACAAATTCAGCAAAACGGAACATTTACAGGAACGGCGGCGGTAGTGCAAAATGCTACGGTTAATCAACAACTGCGTACAAATCAAATCCTTCCGGTAAGTCCTTCGACTACTGTTACCATCAACGGTAACTTGAACGTTATAGGTAATTTAACCAAAGGTGGCGGAAATTTCAAGATTGACCATCCGCTTGACCCGTATAATAAATATTTGATTCACTCATTTGTAGAATCTCCAGATCGTACTAATATTTATTCGGGTAATGTTATCACTGATGTATCCGGTATGGGGGTAGTTCGATTGCCCTATTATTTTGAAGCGGCAAATAATGATTTCCGTTATCAACTAACTGTTATCGGTGCCGATGCACGTTCTTATGTAGCTACTGAAATTTCACAGAATACATTTACGGTTCAGACCAGCATACCGAATGTAAAGGTAAGTTGGCAAGTAACTTCTACTCGCACTGATGCCTTTGCAAAGAGTAACCGTTACGACCCGGAACAAGAAAAAGAGCTTGAAATGAAAGGTAAACTTCTTTATCCAATTCAGGAGTAAAACAATGAGAACCAATATATATCTTATACTGTTCATTATGTCTTTTATAGGAGTATCCGCTCAAATGAAAAGTGTAAATTATGAATCCCCTGCTAATGGTATTGCGTCAACAGGGGGATTGATTCAGAGCCAAAATTACGGCGGATCGGCAGCAATATTATGGTTTAATTCACTTGTAACGCTATCAGCGAATTATACTCAAATTGGCATCGGGAATCTTGAAATCCTGAATGGTAAAAATACGACATATGTTGCCGAAAACAATTACGAAGATATTCAAAACTCTGTTTTTCCTAATCCTGTGAGAGAAGAATCAATGTTTAGATTTTCTGCAAAGAGGATAGGCACAGCATCACTTGAAATTTTCGACTATACCGGTGTGAAAGTGTATGGTGAGGTAATAAATATTACCTCACCTGGGCTGACAACAATTCCGTTAAGGAAATTTTACGGACAATCGGGAGCGGGTGTGTTTATGATCAAATTAAGTACTGAAACAGAATTCAAGACAATGATCATACTTAAAATATAAGTAATTAACTCTTTTTGTTTACTGTTCGTCAAAAGGTAAAATAATTTTGTAGAGTACATATTTATACTTAAATTATGAATGAATTCTTTGCATAGGTCAACATAAGTGAAAAAATGTATAAATAGTTTTATAATATCCACTTATTTGGAGGACAGTAATGAAGAAAATCATACTATTTGTGATAGTAATATCATATCCAATGTTTGGCACCGACCTGAAGGTTGGTACTCTGTTCAGTCCGGGCTTGGTAGTTCCTATTGGTATCGGTACTGAGGTAAAGTACGAGGTTCAGAATATAAATGTTCTTACTGCGGATTTATATACCGGTTCTGTAAAAATCAAGAATAACACCACAGGCACAACTGACTTTTCATATTTAGGTGAATATGCTGACCTTGCACCGTATTCAAACAGAACGATAACACTTCCTAATCAGTGGACTCCTACAGTTGTCGGTAAATATACAGTGACTATTACCATTAATTTCTCTCAAGATATTGACCTGTCGAATAACACCAGGGATATCGTAATAGATGTTGTTTCCGATGAGTGTATCACAGGTTATGAATGGAACGAAGGAATTGGTTTTACAATCAGGAGGTCATTGACATTATTCCCTGATGAAAAGGGTTTGAATGGGAAAATGAAGCCGGGTGATGCCATCGGTATTTATTGTATAGTTGAAGATTTGGATGATCTGATAGCTCACTGTAAATGCGATGATAAAACTAACAGCAAAATAATAAGCACCTTTAATGATGAAGTAGAATATGAATGGACATTAACAGGTGAGGGAACCTTATTCCAGCCTACGGTGGGAGTGAAAAATGCAATTTTGTATAAAATCCCGGTCTGCCCTAAAAAAGCAACAGGGAAGGAAGAAACAATAACCGAAGAAATTTTATTAACAGTAAAAAATAAGACAACAGGTTTAAAACCCGATAAGCCGATTACAGGGAAGGTGGTTTTGACAATAACATATTGCCCTGAAAGATATTTCCCTGCGTCAGGAGATGTCGAATGGGACCCGACTGCAATGAAAATTACTGCCCAGATTCAAAAACTTGATCCAGGGGAAAGTATTGACTATACTGAATCTCTTGTCGGTAATTGTGAATCAAAGGACCCGGTGTCGGACAAATATACTCCGATAAGTATAGTAAACCAAATAACAGAAACCAACGCTGATAATGTTTGTCCTGATTATGCTGTATTGCTTTCGACAAGTGCAATTGATGAAGATCAGGTAATAATAGAATGTGCTCCTAAAATTGAATCTCAAACGTGCAAGACGAAATCCAATAAAACGGTAATTGTTAAGGATAACATAAGTTATACTTGGTTTCTTCAATCCGGAAAGGGTGATTTCCCTATGGGAAATACCGGCTCAACCGTTATGTTTAGGAAATCGCAGTCTGAAGATGCTGTAATAATGTGTGAAATCAAAAATGAGTTCTCGCTTGCCGATGATCCGGTCGTAAAACTCAGTTATACAGTGGTAAAGGCAAAAAAACCGAAGGCATTTGTAGGGCTTGGAGATGATGAAGATACCGGTGATTTTGTGAAATTGTATCATCTGATAGTTCATGACGCTGATGATGTATATGGAGGCAGGAGCTCCGGTTTCCATGCAGTTGCAGAATCAATGGCTCAAGCGTATGAGAAAGCCGGCTATGACGTGACATTTGCCGAACAAACGTCCGTTGGGTCTTTGAATTCAATACTTGAAGACCCTTGCTATCAGGCATTCTGTGTTGTCAGTCACGGTGTTGGCGGGGATGTTCTTTTATCGGGGAATCCCGGAAGCGGTCCAAATGCACTTGATGAATACACAGGATTTATGGCTGAAAATCATAATCTGGCATTTTGGGGATGCAGAAGAAACCCTTCTATACGGGATGTTCAGCTTTTAGCGTGTAATGCGCTTGATTCACCATGGGGTGGTGCTTTTAATTGTAATGCCAGGATTCATGGCTACAAAGAGGGAAAGATGCTTGCAACTCTTCGTTTCTATGCTTACGTTCAATTCCGTCCTTACAAACCATTAACTCTTGCTTTACCATAACTTAAGGAGATGAAATGAAAAAGTACAATCAAAATTTTACATCCATGATTGGTCAGATGATTATGACCCGTCTTATAATCATATCAATCATCCTTGTTGGTATTTCGCAGAATCTTTTATCACAACAAATCGAAATTCTATCGCCGTCAAAATACGGAGTATGGAATCTTACAGACGTTGATAAATCAGGTGGTAAAGATTTTATGTGCGGCGACGGCGGCTTATTGTTGACAGGCGATGCAACTGCCGTAATTGATTTGCACGAAAAGGTAGAGCTTGGTGATATAGGTTCGGAAATGCTAATTGATATTGCATTTAATTCAAAAAACAATGGAACGATTGTTTGTTCGGGAGGGAAAATTCTTAGTACTGCCGATAATGGAAAAACATGGACAAAAACAGTACCGGATTCAACTGATTTCTTAACATCAGTAATGTATATTTCTGATGATATTGCGGTCATAACAGCAATGAACGGGACATTATACAGATCTGTAAATTCAGGTGTTGCGTGGCAAAAGATAAAATTGAACACAGATATTAATATAAGAGCAGCCGCAGCAAAAAACAGCACTGTGCTTGTAACAGGTGATATCGGATTTCTTGCAAAATCAACGGATAATGGAGTTACGTGGAGCGCGTCCTCGAAATCCTATTTGGGGAGTATATATTCAATAGCATCTACCGGCAATTCCTTCATTTTAGGCAGCGGCAGCGGATTGTATTATTCCTCTGACGACGGCATTACATGGACACGGGCATCTCAGCCTGACGGTCTTCGTGCTAAAATTGTTAAGGCATTAAACAACGATGCTTTTGCTGTAACTGATTCGGGTACAATATACCGTTCCGGTGATGGAGGAAAAAATTGGACTTTAGTTTCATCCCCGGGGTATTCTATCAATGGAATGCATATTCTTAGTAATACAACATGGCTGAATGTGGGTGAAAATTCAACAGCTCAAATAACAACAGATAATGGAAAATTTTATTCGGATTATTTACCTGCTACGAACAACCACTATGCCTCCATTGCACCTGCAATTGATGGTTCTTCTCTCGTTTTTTCTACTTTGGGAAAAATTATTAAGAAAAGCGCTACAAACTTATTAGAAGATTTATCTCCGTTACCTTCCGGTTTTTATAGAAAAAGCATATTGGTAGGAAATTCAATATATGCCCTTGAAGAAAAAGGAACTATCCTCGTTTCAGATGATAATGGAGCAACTTGGAAAGAACATGTAAAAATAAGCGGAAGTGTAGTTTGTAATGATTTTGCAATTGCAGATAATATACTATTTGTGGCATGTACAAACGGTGATATGTATAGATACGGCAATTCCCAGTGGACTGTCAAAAAAATAAAGGATTCACTGAATCTAACGACACTCAGATTTTTCGATAAAGATTTTGGTTTTGTTTGCGGGAGCTTTGGAAAAATATATTTTACTACAAACTCCGGGAATACCTGGACTGAATCTTCAACACCTTCAACTGTTATGATTACAGATGCGGATGTTCATGCCGGCAATATTGCATTTGCGTGCGGATTCAAAGGGGAAATTTTTAAAACTACTGATAAAGGTGCTTCGTGGGTAAAAACAAATGATAATTCTGTGAACGAAAATCTGACTGCTATCAAAATGCACAGTAATACATTATCAGGAATTGCAGCAACCTCAACCGGAAAGCTGATTTACACTGAGAATGCATTCAAGACTTGGAAAATAATTTTTGAGTTTAGAGGATTAATCATGGACATTTCGATAACTGGGGATGAATTTCTTGCAGTGGGGCAACATTCTTTGATAGCCGGAGGCAAGTTAGCACCGGTATCGGTTGAAGAGACCATAACAGGAAATTCAATTAAAATTTATCCTAATCCAAGTACGGGAGCATTTACATTATCAATACAGGATACAGATGTTTCTTCGGGTATAAGTCTATCCATAATTGATAATCTTGGTATTGAAAAACTGAAATTGGTTGATAAGGAAAACTTGAAAAAAAGTGAATATAACTTTGATGTACATTCATCGAATCTACCTTCCGGTAAATATGCCGTACTGTTAAAATCCGGTAAACTTATGGTAGCTCAGCCACTGGTAATTATCCGTTAATTATAAGTATAGGAAAGAACAGAGACGGCAGGAGAGTAAATTCATAAAAGAAGTCGTGAGTAGCCCAAACAGCATGAAAAACTGTTTGGGCTACTTCATTGTATGTTTATCCATGGAAGGTAACGGCAAACTATGTCATTTTGGAGAATGTACACTTTAACCTCAAAACAGTATTCTCAAACACTCTAATTTCCCGGACGTCTTACCCATTACTCTAAAACTCGTTGGCGTTCTTGGCTGTTTATCGTAAATTGCAGTTATAAATAATCGCAAATGCTCATTTGGACATTTGCGTTTTGTTTTATTTCTTTCGAGATACTCATGCATATAAAGAACTATATTTTTCTACTTGTTTTAGGTATTGCCGGTGGCATTTTTGCAGTGAATGTTCGCAGACTCATATCCTATCTGCAACTTGCAAAGAACGATATTCGTTGGGATAGAATTCCGGAACGGCTTATGCAAACCTTTTTGGTGGGATTTGCCCAAACAAAAATCCTTAGAGATAAAACAGCAGGTCCTATTCATGCAGGGATATTTTGGGGCTTTATGATATTGCTTGGTTCTGCTTCCGAGGCAGTTCTGGAGGGAATCCATGATGGATGGTCGCTGAACTTCTTAGGACCGGTTTATTCTCTATGGACTATTCTGACTGATGTATTTTGTCTGCTGATAATTCTGGGTGTATTTGCATCTCTTTGGAGGAGATATGTTTCTAAAGTTAAGCGACTTCAAGTGGAAGGTGAGAAAGTGGAAGCAGGGGCGATTCTCATTACGATATTTGGAATCGTGACCGCATTACTCCTCCAAAATGCAGCAAAAATAAATCTTGGAACGGACGGCTCTTGGGCTGTTCGTCCGATTGCAGAGATAGTAGGTGGGGTACTGCCACTTGGCGAAACATCGTATGAAGTGTTCTGGTGGATGCATATTGTGCTTATACTTAGTTTTACAAATTACTTACCATTCTCTAAACACCTGCACGTTCTCACTTCGATTCCGAATGTGTTTTTCAGTAAATTAGGTCCTAACAATGTTCTTCCTGTTATCAATTTTGAAGAAGAAGGATTAGAAAAATTCGGCGTAGTGGATATTGAAGATTTCTCATGGAAAACAATTTTAGACAGTTATACCTGCACCCATTGCGGACGCTGCACAAGTGTGTGCCCGGCAAATCAAACAGGGAAGATATTAGACCCACGGGGGATAATCGTGGCAATTCACGACCGAGTGATGGACAAAGCACCGCTTGTCATGAAACAAAAAGCAGGAATTGAACTGACATCCGACGAGCAAATGATAATGGATAAAAAGCTTATCGGCGATTATGTATCGGTAGAGGCATTATGGGATTGTACAACATGTGGTGCATGTATGCAGGAATGCCCGGTCAATATCGAGCATGTTCCTGCAATTGTCGGGATGCGCCGTTCTCTGGTGATGATGGAAGCGAACTTTCCGCCTGAAGTGCAGCCTGCCTATTCCAATATGGAAAACAATGCGACACCCTGGGCTTTTTCCCCATCGGAAAGGGCTGATTGGGCAGAAGGAACAGGTGTTCAAACAGTTGCTGAAAACCCTGATATGGATGTGTTATTTTGGGTCGGTTGTGCAGGAAGCTATGATGACAGGGCTAAGAAAACTACAAAAGCATTCGCCGAATTAATGCAGATTGCTAATATAAATTTCAAGGTTCTCGGTACAGAAGAACGGTGTACAGGAGACCCTGCAAGAAGAAGCGGGAATGAATATCTTGCCGATATGCTCACTAAAATGAATGTAGAAACGATGAATGCTTACAATGTGAAAACGATTGTAACAACGTGTCCGCATTGTTTTAACACGCTCAAGAATGATTACCCTGAATTTGGAGGTAATTATGATGTTATGCACCACACACAGTATATCCGTGAGATGATTGATTCTAAAAAATTAGTAATTGACAAAAACAAAGTATCACAAGGGACTGTCACTTATCACGATTCTTGTTATCTCGGACGGTATAATGAAGAATATGAAGCACCCCGTGCTACACTGTCGGATATTCCAGGGCTTACTGTTCTTGAAGTAAAGCGTTCAGGAGATAAGGGATTATGCTGCGGTGCAGGTGGAGGGCGAATGTTCATGGAAGAAACAGTAGGACGGCGAGTAAATGAAGTGCGGACAGAAGAACTCCTTGCTACAGGAGCAACTACAATTGCACTCAATTGTCCATTCTGCACAACTATGATTACTGATGGTGTGAAAGCGGCTGAGAGAATCGACGATGTACAAATCAAGGATATTAGTGAAATTTTGTTGGAGAATGTGGCAACCCCTAAGAAATTTTAACCGGTATGATGGAACTTGATACAGGAACGGAAGAGATGATGGAAAGCGTTGCAAATAGTTTAAACTCAATTTCGGAAATAGTATGAAGAATATTGACAAAAATAGTTTAGAAAATGCTTATCGATTATTTGAAACCGGAGATATAGATAAAATTGAAATTGGCTCAACCAAAGGGTTACAGCAAATACACAATTATCTGTTTGCAGGATTATATGATTTTGCCGATAAAATACGAACAATGAATATATCAAAAGGTAGTTTCAGGTTTGCAAATGCTTTGTATCTAAACGAAATTTTGGTGAAAATTGAACAAATGCCTGAAAATACGTTTGAAGAAATTATTGATAAATATGTGGAAATGAATATTGCCCACCCTTTTATGGAAGGCAACGGAAGAACGATGAGAATATGGCTGGATATGCTCCTAAAAAATAGACTTAAAAAAGTGATTAATTGGCAGTTTGTAAGTAAAGAACTCTACGAAGTCATTTTTAAGGGCATTGAACAATCATATTATTATGAAGGCTATAAAAAAGGAGATGATGATGAGTAATAATATATTACGGATTACATTACCTGAATCACAAATTAGGCAGGAGAAAGAATTCCGCAGGTTATTAAACCATAATATCAAGAAATCTGTGTCATCAGCATAATCAAAATAGATCTGTGACTCCGACAGAAAGTGCAACTAATTTAAGTTCTGTTTTTTGGAAATGATAGGAAGCAAGGATGGTGAATTATAAAGGACCAACAGTAATAATATTAATACTTAATGTCTGTACAATTATAGGTGCAGGTCACGGTATCCTTCCTTTGGGTGTTCTAGAAGTGTTTTGGTTGTCTTCAGTGTTAGGTTCTGAGCAAAATCTACAGCAATTAGCAATAGTAATCGTGTTCGTTACTTTAGTGGGACAGATATCTCTTTTGACAGCTTTGTTTATGCAGGAACAACAAACAATCCGAAGGGCGCAGATTATAGGAACGATTCTGCTGCTTTTTGGATTTGTATTTATTCTTGGCAGCAAGGAAAATGAAGCCGGCTTTATTACCTTTATTCTCGGGATACCTTTTTTATATGTCAGCCTGAAATTGATGTATAAAATTTCTTCTGAAAATTAATATCAGCATTAAAATTGGGTGCTTGATAGTTGGCTAATCTCAATGGACTTATTTTTACTAATATTACTTTTTATCAACTGAAAACCATTTTTTATTATTTTTAATAAAAACCTCATGAATACTATAACACTCACCATAACCGTATTCCTGCTAATTATTTGTGGAGTTAACCAAACTTCAATTGCTCAAACCTCAAACCTCACATTCGGCATTCGCGCCGGTGCAGGAGTCTCCTTCTTGTCTGAGAATTACACTATATATTATAATAATCGGGATCCTTTTGAACTAAAAGGATTCAGTTTTAATGGCGGGGGAATCATGAGTATCTCCTTAGATAATAACTCTTCAATTCAACCTGAACTCCACTATTCATACGAATCTGCAAGATATTCCGAACAGTTCCAACGTACTTATGAAAATGGTAGTTTAGGAGAGAAAGTCACATTTATAACAAAGCACTCTGTTGCTTCTATTTGCGTTCCAATTCTTATAAAGATGAGTTTCGGAGTACCGAAAGCAGGACAAATTGGAATATATGTTGGACCCAATTTTGGCTATACCGTTTCAGTTAAAAAAGTTAGCTGGTTTAATCCGGCAAAAGCCAATGAAGAGAATATTATAACAGATTTAACCGATGTAGCAAATCTCTTTCAAATTGGTGCTGTAGTTGGAGGTGACATCCGTATCCTTGACAATCTTTTTATGGATGCCCGTTTTGGTTATAAGTTCACAAAACATATCGATACAGAGATATATCACGGCTCTTTTTCTAATATTCTTCTAGGAATTGGGTATATGTTCTGAATTGTTTGAAATATATTAGTAATCATAAATAGAAAGAGTCTATTTCTCTTAAAAATACCAAGTAAACCCGCCATGAAAACTATTCTCATTACTTTAATTGGTTCTCTCTTACTGGGAATAACGCAATCCGGTACTGCTCAAACAACAACTATTACCTTTGGAATTAGAGGGGGTGCGGGAATTTCACTATTATCGTATGACACTAATATTAATAGTCTCACTGAAGGCTCGGGTACTTCAAGTGGTTTCAGCTTTAATGTAAGCGGGTTAATGAATATTCAACTGAACAAGAGGTTCGCTATTCAACCCGAATTAGTGTACTGCTCAGAGTCGGCTCAGAACTCTGAAACTTTTGTAAGGGTATATTCAAACGGTGTACCAGGTGGGAAAACTAATTACGCTGTTAGCCGTATGCTTACTACCATCAATGTTCCTATTCTGTTCAAGCGAACAATAGGAGAGCCGAAAGCAGGACAATTCAACATCCTTGCAGGACCGAGCGTAGGTCTAATTCTTTCGTTAATAGATCAGGAAAGAATAGATCCCCCTGTTGATAAACAACCTTCAGTTGTTAATTATGATATGACTCAAACCGATCAAATTCAATATGGACTTTTGCTTGGAGCAGACTATCGCATTCTTGATGAAATCTTTATGGATATACGTTTGAATTACAATATTTCCAGACATTTGGATACCCCTTCATATTATGCAACATTTTCAAATGTAGCTATTGGCATAGGGTGTTTATTCTAAAATCAGTACTATACTGTACTCTCCAATTCAAGTTACATCAACCCAGCTATTTGATAACAATCCAGTTCCTGAGAGACGAATACAGAATTTTGTACAACAATAATTCAATAAGGAAGTCGTATTCAAAATGGATTGTTATTTTTGTAGATAAATAAAAGTTCAACAAACAAAAAACTCACTATATACTCAATAGGTAAATCATGAAATATACAATAGTTGCTGCCTTTATCCTTTTTACTTACATACCAAGTTTTGCCCAAATGCCGGTGGCTAACGATTCAGTTCGCAAACGTCCTGCACCTCGTCAAGTAGCAAAGAATAGAACATACCGAGATTTATCGGAAGCAATGAACGAACCAGATAGCGTCTATCGTTTGGATTTGGGGCGTAAATCACTTACTGAAATTCCACCGCAAGTCCTTACATTCCCAAATTTGGAAATTCTTACTTTAGATAATAATAAAATTGTTCAAATACCTGCAACGATTGGCTCGCTCAAGAATCTGAAACAGTTGATTATGCGTTACAACGAAATTGCTGTTATTCCTGCTGAAATTGGCAAAGCGAAACAATTGCAGATTTTAGATTTGAGTAATAATAAGATTACCCGTATCCCTCCCGAAATCGGTACGTTAGAATTATTGGAACGTTTTAGTGCTTCCGATAACCAAATTACCGCTATCCCTCCTGAAATGGCAAAATTGACAAAGCTGCAGTCGGTTAATCTTGAAAGTAATCAAATTTCCGGATTGCCTTCTGCTATGATGAAAATGGAGGAACTTATTCAACTTGACCTGACCAATAATCAAATAGAAGTTCTGTCTCCTGAAATTGAAGGTCTTAAAAATCTCCGTTCATTGGAACTCGGGAACAATAAACTAAAAACGATACCCAATGAAGTTGGCAGCTTGACTAAGCTCGATAAAATAGAATTAAAAGAAAATCAATTGCAAAGAGTCCCCCCAACTTTTGGCAATCTTCTTAACCTCCGTTCACTTGATTTGAGTGGCAATCCATTGGTAGATTTGCCAATCTCCGAACTTGCTAAAATCCCGAATCTTCGCACCTTTTTAATCAGCAGTACAGCTAAAGGAAGTTCCCGTACTAATCCGAATGCAAATTCAAGAGCAATCCCTGAATTTAATAGAGATAAACAGCAACAACCTGCACCTAACACTAAACAGCCACCTGTTATCAATAGAGAAAAGCAAAATCCAAAGTGAAAAACTATTCAAAGTTATTGAAAGATATACTCATCTCATCCGTTGTGATGGGTATGCTTTTTCATAGTACGTTAATTGCTCAACAAAAGACCGGTGAAGTGTACAGTTCCGTCAAAAAAAAATATGGCTCTGCCTCCTCACTTCAATGTAACTTTAGTTCAGTATTGGGTACTCAAACTCCTATCACGGGAACAGTAAAAGCGAAAAAAGGTAATAAATTTGTGTTGGATTTGGGCAGCAGGGTTATCGTTTGTAATGGTGAAACCGTTTGGAATTATACAAAAACTACTAATACGGTTGTAGTAAGTAATTATGAGGATAAAGGACAAATTTCGATAGAAAAAGTATTCTTTACCTATCTTAATGCCTATACTTCTGCTACTACATTTGCAGAACGGACATCAAAAGGAGAAAAGTACACAACATTACGTCTTCTTCCTCCTTCACCTGATAAGATAATTAATGGTGTTCAATCCATATCCATTGCACTCAACCCAAAGACATTTGCGATACAACGTATAAGCCTTACAGACCCTTCAGGTAATCAGATGTGGAAGCTGTCCTCACTCAAAACAGATTCTAAACTCGCCGATTCAGTTTTTGAATTTAACCCTCCTAAAGAAGTTCAAGTGGTTGATATGCGATAGTATATTTGATTAGGCTGGGTTCCTCTGTTACTACCGAATTACCGGAACTGCATCCATCTTTCTTATACTCTTACCCATATTGTCTTTGCCTTGGAGAACATAGTAATATATTCCCGAATTCAATGTAACTCCCGATAAAGTAAGGGGGTGAAGAAGCTCAGGATAATTACTGATATAACGTTCAAATACCGTTCTTCCTATAACATCATACATACTGAAACCACTTATCTCAATCAAAGGAGAATAGACTTCAATTGTTTCATTTGAAGCTGAATAAGAAACTCTTGTTTCGGTATTTGCATTAACCGTTTGTTCATTAACTGCTACAGGTTCTTTCACAGTAATTCCAAAGAATGATGTATCACTCTTACCCTTGCTGTCCTGAACAGCCAAAGTCAATTCGTACCAACCGGAAATATCGGGAGTAAAACGTGCTTGTGAAAGATTTGCATTAATGATTGATACTTGTGAAGCAGAGGGTTTCTCCTTGATTGACCAGATATAAAAAAGAGTATCACCGTCATCATCACGGGACATACTCGCATCAAGAGACAATGATGTTCCCTTCGTAATTGTCGTATCAAATCCACGTTGCGCTCTTGGGGCTTGATTATTGGAAACTACTGTGATATGCAAGGTATCACTGAAATTATTGCGTGAGATAATCATATCAGTTGTTCCAACTGCATGAGGTATTATTGAGCCTTGACTGACAGTTGCTGTTGACGTATTTATTACGTTGTACGTGGTTGCAGAATCCCATGAAATCTGCCTTCTCACACCGTCGGAAAAACAGCCGATAACCGAAAGAGGAAATTCTTCATCCATATAGATAATTGGTCTTTGCTCAGTAGCAACAATCATTGAGTCAAGGTTAGTATTTGATGTTACATTAAGTATCAACTCTGCATCAACAATCAATGAATCCTTATCAATTGCCACTCCGCTCGAATCGAAACCTGCTGCATAGAAATGCATTGCTCCGAGTGCTGAATTTGCAGGAATAGTAATTTGAAATTCGAATGGTTCGGTAGAATCTACAGCCATAACAGAAAAAGCAGATAGTATGATTTTAGATAATTTCACACCTGAACTTGCCTGCAAACCTAATGTGACTGTACTCCCCGCTTCTATTTTTGAACCGTTCAATGGACTTGAAAAGTTCAATGCGCTTGAACTTACCACTGCTTGCGTGGGCTTGGCATCAGACTTGTTATTATCCTCATTATGAATAAAAAATTGTTTAGAATCACCGTCATTATTGATAGAAAACTTAATACCATTGGTTGAGAAAAGAGGAGAATTGACGGGAGCATTCAATAAGTCAATTTCCTTAACTGCCGACTGTGATTCATCGCTGATAATCGGAAGTTGCAATTCAAAACCTGTTGAGTGCGTAACATCATTGAAGTATGTTGCCCGGGTGGGTTCATTGTCGAAGATGCTCACTGCTCTTTGGCTTGATTCCGATACGACCAAATCGTGTTTTTGACTGCCGAAAACATCAAAGAAATTGGTATTTGCAAGATTGAAAAGTACGGCTATCGCAACCTTTGAGATTTTACTTTCATTCTCCGAAACCTGGGCAGCTGAGGCAATGCTTACAACTGTATGAATCGGAGGTTGAAATTTTACCTCCTCCGGTTTTAATAAATCTTTCAGAAAAGGTGAACCGACTTGTACGTCTTTCACTGCCCCGCCACTGATCGGGTCACCCGGGTAATTGGGACGGTCGAACGCATTGCTTCCAAACATTTTATCTATCCAAACTCTCGTTACGGGACTTGAATTGTACCAATCGTTATAGAGCCATGAGCAAAGTTCCGAACCCAGGTGAGGCGAATCGTTTGTAACGAGTTTATGTATTTTTCCCTGACCGTATGTATTTTCAAAATATCGTGTAGGGAAATAATAGGGCATACTTCTCGAAACAATCCCGCCGAGGCTATGGCAGATAATATCTGCCCTTACAGTCGCAAAATCTTTATTGCGTTCTCTGATAACTTCATCAAATTTATTAAATACTCCCGATTCACCTTTTAGAATTTCCTTGACAGGTTTTGTGCATTTCCAGAAATAGTCTATTGCTGTGGTTATAAATCGCGGGTCACCTGTTGTGTCATGAATTACTGATTTAATTTTTCGTAGCGGTGCAAAATTATCCCACAATTCAGCATTGCTCCATACTCCGTGCAGAAGGGCTACCACAGGTCTTACTATTCGAATCGGAATGTCATATCGAAGTTCATCTATGAAGACTGATAACGTAACTGTCCTTTCGGTCAGTAAGTTATCTTCTGTTCCTTCCCGCGTAAAGTTGAGTGGAGCATGATAAATAACTGTAGCGTAATTCCCTAAGGAAGTCTGCGTGGATGGGTTTAATGTTTTATCGTAGGTGGATGCACCCTTGTACCAAACATCACTGATGGAGCCATCCTCATCGGGAATACCTGTTACACCCGAAGCACATTCTTCTTTTCGCAAAGAAAAAATTACCGTTATAATTTCAGGTGTTGGGAGTTTTACTAAAATCATAATCTTGGCAGCCCCATCGGCTGTAATTCCTTTTGTTACATCCTTGCATCGAATACGTCTTTCAAAATCATTCGTTATACTTTCGCCGTTGTTTATGAGTTTTGGCATTGGATTGACAATTGTAATTTCAGGTGGTGTATCCGGTTTTGCCGTTTCAGCCCATTGCGCATCCTGAATAAACAATTGCTTCCCGACGCTTTCATAAAACTTCGAGCCATCACCACAAGGCGGCATTGTCCACAGGGCATCACCTTTTTTATATAATAATTTTTGCCCGTCGGATGACCATGGGTTCAGTGCCCAATTTTGCACTGATGTTTGCCCGACTATAAATTCACCCTCGCCATTTTGGGAGTAATTATTTGGAGTGTTTGGATTTGCCGTCATGATAAGCCGCTTGCCGCCAAGAATTATAGAAAAGGCAAGACGCGGCTGTGTGGGCGAGAAAAATAGATTGTCGGGATGTTCTACATAAAATTCTTTCGTTTCATAAATCACATTGATTGAGTATGTAACAAGCGAGACGCAGATGATACCAGTTTTTGATATTGTGTACCGTTTTGATGTATCAGATGGGAAAGGACGTTCAAAGCTCACCGTACCAAGCATTGCAAGTATAGTACCGTCGGATGATAGTGCCATGTGACGGATAGTCTGTGGGGGTGCAGGGAACACTGCAAGCAGTATTTTTTCTTCTGAATGACCGTTCACTGTTCCGCTGTGATGTGGTGGGAAACAAGGTTCGGGATAGTTACCGATGCGTGCATACCATGGCATCAATACACCCGGTTTGGCAGACTGTGCATCAGCTGGTCGAATATAGGCATAGTGCTGTCCGTCGGCAGAGAGTACTACCGAACCTCCACCAGGGTTTGACTGGGGGTAATACTGGTTTTTTAGTTCAAGGATTTGTTCTAAAACACCTGTCGCTGCGTTTGTTACCCGCAAGTTGTTCACTCCTTGAGTTGATATTGTTTCATAAACAAGAGAACCTTGCGGTGTCCATTGCAGATTGGAAGCGTAATCTGTCATTACTTCCTCACGTTTCAATGTGCCGTCGGCTACTGAACGGATGATAAGTGTTTGAGCGGTATTAGTAGATTCAAAACGTGCAAATTGAGTGCCGTCGGGTGACACTACCGGATAGGAACCGTAAAGAACGTTTTTAAGGTAGTAGCTTGGGTAGAGGAAGTGAGCGGTATCTGCACCTAATGACGACACCGAATACATCCCCGGAGGGTTTGCGGAGTTACTCGAGAAGATGATTTTCCCGTTGGGGGTTTGAGCAATCGAAGCGGAAACTGCAAAGACGAGTACAGTTATGAAGCAATATAGTTTGAAACGCATGGGGGCACTCCTTACTACTCAAAAAATGATTACATCGTTACTCTGAAAATTATATGATATATGTTTACTGTAAGTCCTGCAAACTTAAACAAATTCAGTAAGATAGGGGAGAGATTATTTTTTGGGGTTTGTGGGGGGGATTGAAATGACGTTATGTCTCCATTTCCCCGTTAGGGGATACATATCGGTAGAAAACGGTATCCCCACCACCCTTTCTTAAAGTCCCATGGGGACGGCGTAGTAATAGAGGACAGAACCGAGAAACGACAAAGCTCCGTTAGGAGCGATATAGGAATTGAAAACTAACTGCAAATAGTTCATTCATTACATCATGTTCTGTCTTTGTTGTAACTTACATCAATAAAATACATATTCAAATTAAGTAGCTAACAGATGTAATAGATACTGTCTTAATTTATTATTTGGCAAGTAATTAAAGTTAGGTGTAACACTGCGGATAACTTAAGGCGTTACCATGTTCTTTGAATTTCATAATGGTCAAATGCGGTATCGCGAGACACAATACTTAGTGATAAATGTTTTGCTTGAGCTATCAGCATCCTATCGAATGGATCATTGTGATGAAATGGTAGTTTCCCGAGCATAGCAATATGATCATAGGTTATTGGCAAAACCAAGAAATTATTTAGTGTCATTTCAGAAGGGAATATTTCTTCAATCGGTTTACTTAGAATAAGCTTGCAATATTAGTTTTAATTGCAATTTCCCAGGGGGTTACAATACTCACATATACTTCATCTTGTGTTGTTTCAATTAGCTTTCGAGATGCTTCCGAAAGATTCTTATGATTTTCAATAAACCAAAGAAAAGTATGGGTGTCAAGAAGTAGCTTCATTGTCGTATTCCTTAAATTCATCCATCGGTGCATCAAAATTATCGGACATTTCAACAATTATCCCTTTGGCACTTCCTGCCTTACGAATTGTGTTTGGTATCGTAATGGGTAAAATGCGTGCAGTCGGGACACCATTACTTGTTAGGATAACATCATTACCCTCAAGCAAAGGGATGATTTCTTCAAGCTTTTGCTTGGCTTCTTCGAATGTCAGTGTGTAGGTCATTAGCAAACTCCTTGATATTTGGTTGTTTTTTATTAAATTAACGAAATCTGAGCGAAAATAGTTCATTCATTAGTTGGCAAGTGTAAGTAATTAAAGTAAGGTGTAACGTCTGATTCGACTTAAATAATTGGCAGTTCTTCTATGAAGATAAATGTCCTCATGTCAATATCTCTTCTAAAATACTTGGCCTTGCAATCTTTATCTTTGACTGTTTCTCCGTGAATAGTCCATCTCATTCTCCAATCTTTGAAAGCAGGGTGAATAATAGGTATTGATAGTTTTCTAGTTCCCGGTATAAAGTTAATGTTCCAAAAATAAGTTGGAGGTGAATTCTCGCACCTATAAGGTTCATCATTCCATAACTCAATACGTTCATCTGCATTCTGATTAGTATTCGACTCCAAGTAATCTGTTAAAATATTGTAAAGTTGTTTGTTTCGCGAACCACTTAAATTAGAATCATTAAGTGGGTCAGGGAACTCAATAAATCCAATTTTTTTCCAAAATGGTTCAGAATTTTCTGGTGAGCATTCCAAGTATGCAACAAGTATACCTTTGCTCTTGAAGTGGTTTAATAGTTCCTTTATCAGTTTTTTGCCTACACCTTTTTTTCGGTATGAATGCTTAACATCTGCAATCACGATATATATTGTATAATCGTCATCAAAACAAAATGTTGCGAAGCCAATTGCTCTTTTTCTATGGATAATTGTTACTAATCGATTATCATCAAAAGCTGATTCAATTTTATTCCAATTGTAATGAAATCTTACTCCGGTTTTTTCGGGTTCTTCATAAACCCATTTCTTTATCTCAATAATATGTTTTTCCGTTGGTGAAAAACATACTACATAATTATTATTTATATTATTTGTTTCAGAAGTCATTGCTATATTTAGAATTGTGAAATTAACAAATTAATATTTTAGTTGTATTCATTCATGTTTATGTTAGTTGGTGTCCAATTAACATCATTCCCCCCTACTGCTCCCTCAACGACTGCGAAATCGCCATCCGAGCAGCCCGTCTCGCAGGATAAATAGTAGCCCCAAAACAGAGCAGCAACGCCACAATACACACCATCACCACATCACTCGAATAAATCGAAACAGGTATAGCCGATATAATAAACTTAGAACGGTCAAGCCCGAACCATCCGTATTGTTGCTGACCATAACACAAGCCAAGACCTAAGATTACACCCCCGCCGACTGCTATAATACCAATGAGAATACCCTCGGCAAGAAATATATTCCCAACTAACTTATCCGTCGCTCCGATTGCCTTGAGCAGGGCAATATCATGTCGTTTCTGCACTACGGTCATAGTAAGTGATGCAAGGATATTAAACACTGCCACAAGCACAATTATACTGATAATACTGAAAGAGACTAACCGTTCGAATTGCATCACGCCATAGAGCTCCTTGTGAAGGTCGAACCACGTTTCGATGGTAGCGTTGGCAGGGAGCGACGACTTTACATCCTTGGCAAATTCCTGTACCTTATCAAGATTATGCAAACGCACATCGATAAAGTATGATTTGGACGAGAAGAGTTTCTTGCCAAGTTCCTGCGAGCCGTAGGTGTAGAACTGGTCGTATTCCTTGGCGTTGGATTGGAAAATCCCCGAAACGATTGCGGTTATCCCATTAGGTTTATAGTATCCGGTTGCTGCCTGTTCAATTTCCAACGGAGAAAGGAGAGTGAGGGTATCACCGGGCATTGCCCTGAGCTTGTCTGCTACGCCAGTACCGAGCACAACACGATAGAAATTGTTTTTCTTAGAAATGTCAAACACACCAAAATTGACAGCAGCTTTCACACCGGAAACCTGATCTATCTCCGTATGATTCACGCTATTGAGCATAAACACTTGGGAATTTGCTCCCTTTATCATAATAATTCTACCTTGCAGAATTACCGAAGCAGCCTCAACTTCCGGTTTGGAACGGAGTAATGTGAGGAGGGACGTATCGATTTGGTGAGTCTTCGGTTCGGCAATTGCAGTTATACGGATATGCGGGTCGAACCCGATCAGCATGGATTGGAGTAAATCCCTAAACCCATTGAAAATAGACATCACACAAATAAGTGCGGCTACTCCTACGGCGATTCCGAGGAGGGAAATACCCGAAATTATAGAGATAAAATTCACGCTTCTGCGCGAAGTACGCATGTACCGAAGTGCAAATCGAAGGGATAAGGGCATAGAGGCGTGGCTTGCAAGATGAATAAACGTTTTTCAAATGGCAATATATCATATTGAAATGGAAAAATTGGCGGGTAATAACAGGAATTGCGTGATATTTTCCAGTTTGAAGTGTTACTACCGAGAACAATCATTTAATTTAGGAGTAAAAACTTCTATTTTTGTTCGTAAATCCAAAATTATTTCTATTTCACTTATATTTATTATCCTTTATTCTATATTTCATGAGAACAACCAAACTGTTAACAATCTTATTTACACTGTTTCTATTCAAACCAGAATTTTCGTTTGCACAAAATACGTTACGATCTATCAATGATTCAACTACAACCCATTCTTCATCGGATTCACTAAAAGGTTTTGATAATATTGCATGGGGAATTGGTACTTCATTAAATCCTTTGTTCATAAATAATGATGCCTATACTACACCACGATTATACATTTCAATAAATCAAAATGGTATCCACCATTTTGAAGCAGGTTTCGGATATAAAAACAAGAAGTCACTAGAATTACAACCAGTTCTACTAAAAAATAGTTCAGGTAGATATGATACAGTAAATGTTGAAACTGAGTTGCAGACTAGGGTGATTCGATTCTCACTTGGAATATTATTCAATAGCAAGTTCACTTCAAATCTTTATAATGTGCTCGGAGTTCGTTTTGGCAGAACACAATATATCTCAAACAAACAAATTCAAGGAGTTGGCTCACGTGAGTATAATGAAGCACAATTTTTTTTAGAACCATTGATGAGTTTTGAATATCTGTTACATGAAAAAATAGGACTTCAATGTGAATTATCCTATACTATTCATAATTTTTTTGGAGAAACACTCCATACACCGTATTCAGGTAATATTTTAGTACCAATGTCAGTTGATCCAATTGCTAACAGGATGAATCTTATGTTGAACGTGAATTGGTATTTTTTGAGGAAATAACATCCCAACTATTTATAAGACTTAACACTTGAAGAGAATTCCCCTCCAATGGAGGGTTGTCCGAGGGACGGGAGAATTCCCCTCCAATGGAGGGGTGTCCGAAGGACGGGGTGGCTTCCTTGCTTACCTGCATGACCAACCCACCCCTACCCCTCCCGAGAGGGGAATTTAAGCGATTCTATTCAATCCACCATAGAAAAGCAGTCATTTTTCTCACCTGAAAATTTACATCAACCGGCTCAATTCTCACTCCATACCCCCAAATCCCCTCAAAAAAACTTCTCCACACCCCCTCTCCCCGCACGAAATTTCTTGGCATTTACATCAAAAAATCGTAATTTTGTAATCCTCTCGCAAGCGTTGCAGGGGAAAGCCGCTTTAATATTATTTGTTCAACTAATCAAAAAACCGAATGTAAGGTAGTAAAATGATTACTCGGGAACACCCAGCGGCACTGTTTCACTTGTAAATTTTAACGCCTGATATTCACAAAAGGAATTATAATATGTCTGATTTAATTGATAATACGCTACCGGAAGTAGCAGAGGCAATCGCGGTTGCGGAGCAAGCTCCTGCACCTGTGGTTTCTGCTCCTGCAGCTCCCGCAAAAAAGCGTATGTCTGTGATTGATATAGCCGAAGGGAACGTAGAACTTCCCTTTATGGATGATAGTTCGTTTGCTTCCCTTTATGAAAAAACCCTCACAAATATTAAGCAAGATGAATTAGTCCGTGGTAAAGTCGTCTCGATGACCAAAGACTCTATTTTTGTTGATATAGGATTCAAATCACTTGGCGTTGTACCGCGCGCTGAATTTATCTCTGCTAATGTACTCGAATTAGGCGAAGAAATTGACGTATTCGTAGAAACAATCGAAGATGCAACCGGAAAACTTGTCCTTTCACGTCGTCGTGCAGACTTCATGAAGACATGGGATGACATCATGAACCTGTTTAACACACAACAAATCGTTCCTGTCCGCATCCTTCGCCGCATTAAGGGCGGTATGGTTGTTGACCTTTTGGGAATTGAAGCGTTTTTACCGGGTTCACAAATTGATGTACGCCCTGTGCGTGACTTCGATGCTTGGGTTAGCAAAGTAATTGATGTTCGCGTTGTGAAAATCAACCATCCGAACGAAAACGTAGTGGTGAGCCATAAGATTCTTCTCGAAGAGCAAATCGCAGAGCAGCGCGGTAAAATCCTTGAAACACTCGAAAAAGGTCTTATCCTCGAAGGAGCAGTCAAGGCAATATCCGACTTCGGTATCTTCGTGGACTTGGGTGGCGTGGACGGTTTGGTACACATCACAGACCTATCATGGGGTCGTGTTACACATCCATCGGAAATCGTACAACTCGACCAAATGGTTAAAGTTGTTGTACTTGATTTCGACGGTGACAAACGCAGAATTTCGCTCGGCATGAAACAACTTACTCCTCATCCATGGGAAACAATCGGAGAGAAATACGAGCCGAAAACTACGGTTCATGGTAAGGTTGTCAGCTTGACTGATTACGGTGCATTTATCGAAATTGAAAAGGGCGTTGAAGGGCTTATCCACATCAGCGAAATGTCATGGACACAGCACATCAAACATCCGTCACAAATGGTTTCTATGGGTCAAATCGTAGAAGCAATGGTTCTCAGCATCGATAAGAACGACAAGAAACTTGCGCTCGGTATGAAACAATTGGATCCTGATCCATGGCAAGACCTTCTCCAGAAATATCCTGTCGGGTCGGTTCACAACGGTATCGTTCGCAATCTTACAAACTTCGGTTTGTTCGTTGAACTCGAGCCGGGCGTTGACGGGCTTGTACACATCAGCGACTTATCATGGACGAAGAAAATCCGCCATCCGGGCGAATTCACCAAAAAAGGTGATGCTCTTGAAGTAATCGTGTTGAACATCGACGCTTCAAACCGCAGAATTGCTCTCGGACACAAACAAATTACAGACAATCCTTGGGAATTGTTCTCAGACCGTTATCAAGTAGGCGCGGAAACAGAAGGTAAGATTGAACGCATCATTGAAAAAGGTGTAATCGTTGAACTTCCTGAAGGCGTGGACGGGTTCGTACCTGTATCACAACTTTCATTCGCTCCTGTGCGTAACATTGCCGAGTTCTTCCACGTAGGTGATTTATTGCCGCTTCGTGTAGTTGAATTCGACAAGGAAGCAAAGAAAATAGTACTTTCGGCAGTAGAAGCACTTCGTGAAAAAAGCCCTGAAGTAATCGAAGCATACAATGCAGTACACCCTGTTCCGAACTCCGTAAAGTATTCTTCACAACGTCAGGATTTAGGCGGAATGCCTGTTGAAACAGCGTTCATGGAAGAAGACAATGCTCCTTCGGTAATGGCAAACGCATTCGCAGCAGCAGCGGAAGTATCGGCAGCAAATGATGCTCCAAATGAAGTTCCTGCACCTGCACCGGTAGAAGCTCCTGCTCCGGTAGAAGCTCCTCAAACTCCTGAGGAAGTTCCTCCTGCTCCGATTGAGCCACCTGCAACAACAGAGGTAATCGAAGATGCAGCTCCTGAAGCGCAAGCTCCAGCAGCAGAAGATGAAACTCCTGCGGCGTAAGCAATAGACAGATAAGCACTTTATAAAAGTGCAATACATACAAAAGCGGTGGACGATTTAGTTCGTTCACCGCTTTTTTTTGTGGGGAAAAATCAATCGTTCTTATAGCTCTGTTAGGAGCGGCATAGTAATAGTAAGATGCACCCCGACCCATTTCTTAAAGCTCCGTAGGAGTGACACAGGAATATGTCGCTCCGATGGAGCTTTGTCATTTCTAGGTTTCACATTGCTATTGAGATTTATCCCCTATCGGGGAAATGGAAAACATTTGTTCCGAAACTTTGTTCCATTATTACCAATAGTAGTTTCGGAACAAACTTTTGGTGTGAAATTCCTATGTCGCTCCGCCGGAGCTTTATTATTTTGTGCGGTATGCGGTGCTATTACTATGTATCTCCTAACGGGGAAATTGAAAACGTTTGTTCCGAAACGTTTGTTCCATAATTACCAATAGTAGTTTCGGAACAAACTTTCGGAACAAACGATCCTTAAGCCCCCATAGGGGCGAAATATCGGTAGAAAAGCGAACACCCCCTGTTCCTCTTAAAGTCCCGTATGGGACGGAATATTGGTTTTTCGTTCTACCGATATAGCATCCCTAACGGGATTGAATGTACCAATAATGCGTTCTGTTTTCTACCGATAGAGCATCCCTAACGGGATTGAATGTACCAATAATGCGTTCTGTTTTCTACCGATATAGCATCCC
>JACPWH010000168.1 GCA_016197185.1 Ignavibacteriota bacterium | reverse complement strand
GAACCGATTTTGTTTGCAAATGTAATAATTCCGGCTTTATCCTGTTTTAATATCGCGACATTGGAGAGTATCAACGATGAATTAATCGCATAATCAAGCAAACTCATTCCTTCAAACGGCATTTTCATCACACGTCCTTTGTCAATTACAGAATAGACGTGCTGGGCTTTCTCGTCAGTAAAATTATTTACCATTAAATCTCCTGTTCGTGCTGATGCCTTCCAATTCACTAAACGGTAGTCGTCACCACTCACATAGCGGCGAATGTGCTCAAACTCCATAGATTGCCCTATTCTACGGATTTGCTTGATTCCTGCGTCTGTAAGACGGTTGCTAATGGCAAGCAGTTCATACTTGCGAAGTTGAATATAGGATGGATAGACCGGTACAACTGCATGCTGTGAAAATCTGAACCTCCTGCGGGCAAGCCCTAATGGCGAAGATACAAACACATTCACAGCACCAAAACTATATTCCCCTCGCTTGGTCGGATGTAGTGAATATTGAAGTATGTTTTGTTCTGCAGGTTGAAGTGACACATCTGCATTTGAATCACGCACCTGAAATTGAAAAGGAATTTCGTCGATGACTGTTAATTTTACAGGGAATGTATAGTGATTTTCGAGGGTAATGGTAATATCGTTTTGATCTCCGTTCGAGAGCTTATCCGGTGTGTTTCGCTTTGCATGAATCCCTTCTTTTATTCGATACAGCGCAAACATTTCGATTGTTACCAATGTAGCTCCTATTGCCAAAAGACCTTTCCCTACAGGTAAGAGAGCCGGAAAAGGGAATGAAATCCCGAAAAGGAAAAACAATCCACCCATAACCGCAAAGAAGCGGTTGGTGAGGTAGAGCGATGAAATGAGGGAGCGGAGGAAATGAGGCATAATTATTTAGAGTTATTACATTAAGTTCTACCGCTTACATCCCTTCCAAAGCTGAATGAATTATCCCCATACCTTCATGCAAGTTCTCATCAGTCAGATTAAGCGCAGGACGGAAACGAACAGAACGTTCGCCACATCCGAGAATTATCAACCCTTTCTCAAAACACTTAGATAGAAATGCTTTCCGATAATCCGCATTTGGGAGGTCGAATGCTGCAAATAGTCCTCGTCCACGGGCATTTGAAATAATAGTAGGGAATTCGGCTGTTAATTTGCTAAAGTGACTTTGGAGCAAGTGTCCGGCGCGTTGAACATGAGATAATAATTGTTCTTCTTCGATAATTTCAAGATACTTCGTTGCTCGAACCATATCTACTAAATTACCTCCCCATGTGGAGTTGATTCTGCTTGAAGTATGAAATACATTGTTTGGAATATCGTCAATTCTATCTGTAACAACAATGCCGCAAACCTGCATTTTCTTGCCGAATGCCATAATATCGGGAGTTGTGCCGAATTGTTGATGTACCCACATTGAGCCTGTTAATCCGACTCCTGTTTGTACTTCATCAAATATCAGCAGTGCTTCGTTCTCATCTGCAAGTTTGCGTAGCTCTGCAAAGAATTCAGGACGGAAATGGTTGTCGCCCCCTTCACCTTGAATTGGTTCTATGATAATGGCAGCAATATCATCGCGGTTATCAATGAATGCCTGTTTGATTTGGGCGATAGACAGTTGCTCTTCGGCAATTACTTGAGCAAGATTATTTTCATCCAAAGGAAATTTTATAGAGGGATTGTGAACTCTTGGCCACTTGAATTTAGGATACAAATTAGTTTTAGTGGGGTCTGTATTGGTAAGAGACATTGTATAGCCTGTTCTACCGTGGAAAGCTCTGGCAAAATGTAAAATTTGATGACCTCGTTCGGCAATATACCCTTTTGCAAAGTTTTTACGGACTTTCCAATCAAAGGCAACTTTGAGAGCATTCTCGATTGCGAGTGCGCCACCTTCTACAAAGAAACCATATTTGAATTCAGACGGAACGGCAACAGTAAAGAACGTTTTTACAAAAGTAGCCATTGCTTCTGAATAAATATCGGAATTGGAGGGTTTGTTGACAGCTATTCGCCCAAGGTAGTCCAAAAAATCAGGCTTTATCATTGCCGGATGGTTCATCCCAACAGGAGTGGACGCAAAACAGGTAAAAAAATCGAGATAACGATTACCTGTGCGTGCGTCTATCAGATTGGCTGCATTGCTTCCGGCTAAATCTAAAACATAATCAAATCCGTCCACAAGCATACGGGTGTTGAGTTCTGAGAGTACATCTTCCGGAAGTACGGAATAGCGTGGTTTGTAAGTTAGAGATGACATAGAGAAATTCCTTTGAAAGTTTAAGTTTAGAATGCTAAGAAGAATCTCATTCTGCACAGTATGTAAGGTCAGAAGAAAAAATCTGTCTTAACAGTGCAAGAATTGAGTCTGATACGACAATACAGTGAATGCTCGTCAAAAAATAGTTTACGGGGAAACTATTGCGGGGACAGCAGAAGAACGGTGAAGGCAGGCAAGAAGAGCCTTCTTCAATTTTAACCCACTTAAAAACGATCCTCCACGGATAGTTCCATGCGAAGAAAGCGAAGGCGATGCAGTTAGGGTTTTATTTCTCATAACACTACAAAATTACAAAAAATTGCCGTATGATTACTTCATTCATATACTTTTTTAAAGCTTTTATGTAGAGTGAATTTTTTGAAGAAATATTTCAAAATAAAAGAAAATATTTGTTCAATTTCGTCCGATATGATAACTTGCAGTACTTAACATCAACAATTTTGTTATAATTATTCCGGAGAACAGCATAATGGCTCCCAAAGATGCAAAAAGACATACCTATAAACATGGCTTGCAACATTACTTAGTGCTATTGGGTTTATTGGTTTCGGTATCGTATGTATTCTATAGTTTTATAATCCCGAGAGCTGTAGAAGGTGCTGTTGTAGCACTTTTCAAGCCGGAAGGAGAAAAAGAAATAGGGCATTTTGACGGTGTAATTGCGATGCCCGGACAAGAAGCCGGAAAGTTTCAAAAAGGCGGAGCTTTAAAAGGTGTTATCAATACTGAATACATATTCGACTTTACCAATAACCCCCGTACTGAATCAAGGGACGGTTACTCCAAAAAAGGCGATGAATGGATTGTGAAAGCACCTAAATTAGGCGAAGAGGCAATTGTTCTCCAACCAATTTTGGGTTTTTCAATTCTTGCATTGGTTTTCGGAGGATGTATATCAATGCTCCTTACCTTGATTTTCCCTTCTGCTATCGGATTTATGGCTTTCAAAGTAGATAGAGAAATTGTCCATACTAAATCGAAAATTCGTCTTCAAACCGGATTTAATAATGAGATTATCGAGGTTCTTACCAACAACGAAAACCAACTTGAAGGTATGGATCGAGAGCATGTTGCGAAAGTATTTAGATATGTTTGGGACAGAACAGAACCTGAAGAAGACGTAACAGGTAAGCAAGGAATTAAATTTAGCAATATGTTTGATGATAATACTGATATAGTTGAATTTCGTAATGAAGTATTATATCTTAGAATTAAAGAATTCTTCTCTGATTTTGTGATGAAAGAAATCATTGACACGAAAGAAGCACAGTCCTATACACGCAATCGTTTGAAATTCTTGAGAGGATTGCGCCTTTATATGTCACATCACTTCACAGAAAAATACTCAAACAATGTTACAGGGCTTGCGTATTTCGGGGCTGCTATTCTTATTATCGTGATTGGTATTCGTGGTTTGAAATTTATTCCTCCTACGCGTCCGTCATTGATTTTGGGTGCTATCTTCCTCGAAGGTTCGATGCTTGCTTTGCTTGCGTTTACTCTTGTTTATACAGAAGAAGAAGAACGCATGGATAGAATGCTCAAGAAAATGGAAGATGCAAGCCGCAATCAATTAGATACTCTTGAGGATGTATCGAAAGATATGCACAAAATGTCGGTTGCATTAGTAGAAGGTAATTCAGATTTAATCAAAACAAAAGTGAACCAAGCGGTTACTGAATTCCTATCTAATCCGAATAACCTGAATGGTGAAATTGCAAATGAATTGGGAAGAATTGTGATGACTGCTTTGAATAAAGGTATGGGTACCGGGTCAAAATAAGTTTCCTGTTTATAAACCGAATCGTAGAGAAATTAAAAGTGAGGATGTTGCATCAATTGCACATTCTCACTTTTTTTATGTATAGTATAAAATAAAAAGCCCCATTATTAAGTTAAGGGAGGACGGTAATTATCTCGTTTAGTTATAAAAGCGAATTTGAAATATCAGCGTAAGAAATTTGGAGTTTAAGATTGTGGTATCTAATGGAGGGATAATCCCGACAGGATTAAATGTTTATAGAAAGTGTATTTCTCATGATTATTCGACCCTATAGAGAGTCTTTGTTTTGCCACTTCTATAAATATTTGAATCCTTCGGATTCATTGTGAGCGTGAAAAATTTAGGTCATGTCGGTGGTCTCTCGTTGTGTAAATGATACGTTAAAAATTAATTTTGATATGGCTTGCTATTGTAAACAGGTTACCCTTCTAAGGGTATAATTAGAAATACAGTTGTAATAACAAGCACCATAACTTGGTTTATATGATAATGTATGTGGTAAACGCCTGACGTGACTTTTATAGTACAGTTTCTAAATAAACGAAATAGAGGCGCATCTAAATAATGCGCCTCTCATTAGAGATACTACTAATTAGGATAGAAATATTATAGCAACGACCGGAATAGAACCTCTGATGCTGCTTACTAAGAGGAATAAGGGGAGTCCTATTATTCCGTTATCTCACCAACAAAAGTCTTTTGAAAATCCTCCCATTTCATGGTAGCTTGAGAGTTCTCACCGAAATATTTTAAAATCTTTTCGAGCATTATAGGTTTCAAGAATCCGGGTACGGGAGACAATACTTCAAACTTTTCATTCAAATAGACTGTAGTAGGGTAGGACATTTGCCCGTTCAGTAGTGAAACCGCAAATTCATTCGCTTTGTATTCGGGAACGTAAGAATATGTATTCCCATTAAAGCGCAGTGTATCTTTAGTTTCAGCGTTGAATTTAACAGCGTAGAATTTTTCGTTTATATATTTCACAATTACCGGATTAGTGAATGTACTTGCATCCATTTTTTTACACCACCCGCACCAGTCGGTATAGACATCCACGATAATTTTACGGGGTTCTTTTTTATTGAGTTTTTCTGCTTCTTCGATTGTTATCCATTTGATTTTATCTTGGTTAGTAGTTATCGTATTATTTGCAGATTTGGTGACTAAAGAATTGTTGAGAGTATTCATTTGTCGGTTTTGTTCTGCTTCAAATGCAGCCTTTTGCTCAGCGTTTTTTGCTGCTGCTGCTTGATTGAGTGATTCAAGACCAAAAGTAGGGTCTATTTGCTGTGCATATGAGAATGAAATGGATGCATAGTAAACAAGTAGTGTTAAAAAAAATCTTTTCATGTGTTTAAACCTTTGTGGAAATATTTATGTAGAAAGTCTTCAGGTGACCTCAATCACTTAAGCATATGTTGTATGATTAAGGTATATATATATCTTTAAATTTAGTTCTTAGATTTTCACCAGTTAAGAATGTTTGATTCTTCCTTATAAAAAACTGAACAATCTCTTTATGATAACGGTCATTAGATACAAATATTTGTGTGAATGGTAGATAAAATATATACTCAAGATCAATGAGACTAGTTTGTCCACCAACAAATATACCCTTTTGAACTAATAAATGCCAAAATAGAAAAGCATGTAAGCAAAAAAAAGAGTATGGGCAAAATTTCTCCAATAGAGGTTTATTGTTAGATTCCCACAGACAGAATATTAATGAAGAATCTTTGAGATGAATGCGATTAATTTCTAATATTAATTCTAGTAATTTGGATTGAGAGCTTACCTCTTTTAGAAATGAAATTATAAAATTATTCAAGTCTGTAATATTAGAGTTAGAAATGTTGCTGTCCTGTAAGAATTTAATAACAGGAAAACTTGTAGCTCTGATATCAGCTAAGTCAATTTGAGAAATAGAAGAATGCCATATGTGAGCAAATTCATAATCACTGTCATCGAAATCACTTCGTTGCCATCTTTTTACGTTCTTTTCTTCTTCACTTATTATGTCTATTGGTTTTTCATTTGTACTTGTTGCCTCTGATGCTACAATTGTTCTACCATCCATAGGAACAGATTGTCCCATTAATTCATTAAGAATCAAGTCTGAATAGTCAACATTAATTCTTGAATCATTCCTCAGTAATCTTTTAGCTAAGTTTGTTACATGCTCTTTTGGAAAAGCTCTTGCAGTCTTTATTAAATCTGCTCTGATTTCCTTAATAAGTATTGGAGGTATATTGACATAGTAGTATTTGTAAAGTAGCTCTATTTCAATTTCAGTAAGGAATTCTAATGCTGATTTATCTGTGAGAATTATAGATTTCATATGTCTTTCTATAAAGATTTCATTATAAAAGACAATAACATCTATTCGTCTTTTTTCTTCCAGCCAAAAAACAGTGCAGCTGCACCGGCAAGAATTGTTACGATATTCGCACCTAAACTCATTTTCTTTCCAAGTTCAAATTTTTCAGAAACGAACTTAAACTCAACTGTATGTTTACCGGGTGGTACCATTACCGACCTGAACGCATAGTTTGTTTTGTATACAGGAGTTTCAGCATCGTCGATATATGCCTTCCAACAGACAGGGTAATGGACTTCACTTACAAACAAAAGATTATTTCCAGAGGCAGTTGCATCAATTTTGATGTATTCGTTCTTATGTTCAACTACGGTAGCAGTTGCCTGTGGGGTTGTTGCATCAATTGATTTAGGAAGATTCTCCTCAACAAAAGCCACTTGCTTAGGATTGAAATCATTATTCTTAATATGATTAAGAATGTCAATTCCTGAAGCAGTTTTTACAGTGTCAACAAAAAATGCACGAGGCAATACACTTGGGTTTTGATACACAAGCGTTGGCATCACTTGCCCGTTCATTGTCATTTGCCCTTCGAAAGCGGGTTGAACTCCTTGGAACATCGCCTGAGGAGCTGTCATATACTTTACGTTCAATATATTCAGAAGGGTTGGATTGGTAATCGCGCCACCGCCTTGCCCGCCTGCTACATCCATTAAATCTTGATATACGCGCATTTTTGCAGAGTGGTAACCATGAATATTCTCCATCATAAAATATGCGGGAACATTCGTTTTACCAGATTGTAGGTAGATATAATCTGCAACCCTGTACAATGATTGGTCTTTTTTGATGAAACTTACAAATTCAGGCTGATGAAATTCCGCTTGAGTAATACTTCCTTTGTTTATTTCCATTGGACGATAATCCACTCGCCATAAATCAATAACAAGTAAAACAGTCATTGCAAGGTAAAAGGTACCATGCTTGAGCTTCTTGTTAGCGAACAGATAGACAAGAATTGCCATTACAAGTCCAAGAAAGCCTGTCATAAGCCAATCGGATGTCATTTGAGAAAACAGCCATTGAGCGATTTGGTCAAGTCCTTTTTTAGAATCAATTACGGATTGAACATATCCTTCTTCACCCATTCCCGAATAGATAAGTCCTATACCCAAAAAGACTACAAACCCCACAATTCCTCCAAAGAGTACCTTTTTGCGTTGTGGATTGAGATGACCACGCCAGCTAATAAGGGCAGTAAGCCCGTAACCTGCAAGTATTGGTATCGCAAATTGCATCATAACAAGTGCCATTTGCGGCGCACGGAAATTATTAAACCCGGGTAGGTGATAAAAGAGAACATCGTAGAGAATCGGCATATTCCTCCCGAAGGAAATCAAAAGAGAAAAGATGGAAATCGTGAGCAAAAACTGTACAAATATATCCCTTCTAAATGCAAAGAAACCGAGAAATGCCAGTGCCAGCACTCCGATTCCCATATAGTTAGCTGCATCGGTAAATGCCATTTGTCCCCAATAGGTTTGTACTACCTGTCCTTTGGCACGTCCCGGCTGTTTGAATTCCATTTTACCGAATCCATAAAAATTAGGTACAAGAAACGTAATCGTTTCTTCCGGACTGAATGACCAGTTTGTGCAATAATCATAATCAAAACCACCGGAAGCATCTTGTTTTTTTCCTTCTTTCTGATCAATCGGTGCAGTGCCGCGTGTAGAATATGGTTTGTATTCCATTACGCTTAAATAGCGGTCTGCAGACATCGAGAAAGCTAACCCTCCGGCAAGAGCAAGCATTATCGCAGCTCTAAATACACCACCGGGATTATTTTTGCTGATTAATCTGCTGACAATTTCAAATAATAAGTATAATCCGAAGATACATACACCGTAAAAAGCCATCTGAACATGTGTAGATTCTACCAGAACGTGAACTGATAATATCAACACAACAGAATATAGCAGAGAGAATTTCTCTCGCAATTTTTCCAAACACAGCAGAATGAATGGAAACGTGCATAGGGCAACAGGCTTGGTATTATGTCCGATGATTACCCACACTATAACCCATGTTGAGAATGTTGCAGCAAAACCTGTGAAAAATGATGTGAACCGTTCATGCTTTTTTGAACGCATGAGTAGGTACATTCCTGCTCCATAGAGAATATAGAAAAAGGCAATCCTCGCACCGTCGTTACGAAAAATTGCACCCATCACATCCCCGATTCCGAAAATTGCTTTCGACACAAAATCCCACCAACGGTCACCTGTTGTAAGAAGTGCTGCATAGCTTGGCAAGCCGCTGAATATATATGGATTCCATAAAGCGAAATCCCCACTCTTTTTAGCCGCTTCCAAATATGGAGTAAAACTGTTTGAGGCAATATTATCCGACGAGCCGAAGCTGCCACCCGTGAAAAGTGCCGGGGCGAGAAATATCAAAACTGCAATGGCAATCGCTCCGATATAAGCGAGATCTTGAAATTTTTCGGGTATCATCGGGCTGGAAGCCGCTTGTTGTGTTGGTTTAGTCGCCATCTGCTGTTCCTTTTCGTTTTGGTAAAGTATAGTACATAGATTTTATTCTACAAAAATAAGAAAGGTGTAAGGATTATGGTAATTGAATCTGAATTTGGTGAAAGTTATTCGTTTTGGGTTAACAGTGTTAACGATAATTTCTAATTGAAATAAAAGAGGTTACGCAGTCTGTAGAACTTTCAATTCTGCCTTGTAAGTTTAGATTAAACTGAAAGAGCAAAAATATAGAGACTCTGCAAGCCAAAACTAGTAAAAAAAAAGACTGTGGATGTGAATGTAAGCCGGAGAATATATCGTAAAAAGATAGGATTTTTATTAAAAATATTTTTTTGAGTAAAACTGACCAAAAGGGCTGTTTTTACTCATAAATTGTGAGTTTCTATAAATGAATTTAATTATATAAATTAAATAGAGTTAAGTTATATGTGGTGGTTTTTTAGGCAGTGGATTTTACTGGTTTATAGTGAAATGAAGGGTTGACTTTTTTCGAAGATTCTCCATTTTTCAATACATCTTTTGTCGTAATTTTGATGTGTCGGATACTATTTACTTCAATTTGTTCAAAAAACCAATGATTATCAGCATTATAGCCACAGCCCAAAAGCAGGATACTGCCGGAAATTTAACAGGAAAAAGCAAAATTATGGAGCAAGGAATTCCCAAAAGTAGTAAAAAAGAGAACAAACCTGTTATTCACATATTGAATCGCTATGCAGTGAGGATAAATGAGAATTTACCACCAAATAAAACCGTAAATGATATTTTTCACTAAATTGAAATTGAAAAGATAGGAGTGTTTTAGCAGTTAAATGGATACTACCATTCTTGAACAACAAGATAGTTCAATTCATCAAACAATTGAATCTAATATCTATATTTTTGGATTTTTTGAATGTAATAACAGTGATTCAATTGCGATAAATTCTACATATCAAAGTAAAGGCTTGTATGGAAAATAAAGTGGGGTATAGGGTTCATTATTTATATTCTTTTTGATGTTTCATGAACATGAGCAATAGTAGTTTTCGTATTCGAATTCAGTTCGATTGTTATATTTATTTTATGGCATTATTTCTTAAAACCCCATCAACTCCCGATACAGCAACTCCAGAGGCAACCCCACAATATTATAATAACACCCCACAATATGCGACACAAACACCGCCCCGTAGTCATCCTGTATTCCATACGCCCCAGCCTTGTCCATCGGTGAGCCACCCGCAATATAACCGATAATCTCCTCCTCATCCAAATCACGAAACGTTACCTCAGTTTGTGCAGTTGCAACGCTCGTATGCTCGGAAGATGAATCTACTAATGCAATGCCCGTATAAACGGTATGCGTCCTCCCGCTTAAACCTTTCAGCATTCTCATTGCGTCTTCACGGTCAGTAGGCTTACCCAGTATTAAACCATCCAAAACGACTATCGTATCTGCACCCAAAACAATCGACGGTTCGGTAAGTTTGGAGGCAACATTAAGAGCTTTTGTTTCTGCAAGCAACTGTACATAATGGGAAGGGTCAGCTTCCGTTACCGAAAAAAAGGATTCATCAACTTCCGATGGATGAACGGAAAACTCAAGTCCGATTTGGCGTAAGAGATGAGACCGGCGAGGTGAAGCAGAGGCAAGAATAAGGGGAAAGCGTAAAGAAATCATAAAAATAACAATTTAGATTTAAAAACGAACAATTATTCAGACAGTAAGAAAGTGTAATGGCATTAAAATTGTGATTATAATTTCAAAAATACAAATTCATTTTTTATGCGTATGCGCAATTTTCTAAGTTCTAAATGGATTCTTATTGTTGATTTTGAATGTAGATTGTACTCAAATTGTCTTTACAAAAGAAAATTATTACCATAATAGCCATGTTCGTAAAATTTTTCTTGCTTAACCGCTCCAGTCGGCGTACTTTTGCACTCAACTAAAGAACATCATATCTCCCTTCTATATCTTTTCACTAATCAAAGTGAGCCGCCATTTGTCTTAATGCTACTGTTTGGAATTTACTCAAAATTCATCTCACAATCCTTTGTAGGACTAATGGCGAATACCATTCAGCACTTCCGACGGGTTCGGCTTATGTCGGTCTTGTACGCTATCTCTCTTGTTTTATTACTCTTTTGGGCAACACCTGAAAGCAGTAGTGCGGCAACATTCGAGTGTAGCGACTTGGCTCTTATATCAATGCGAATTCCGTTCTTTGTGCCTGATTTGGTGTTTGTTGCTCCGCCAGATTCTTCAGATTCAGTTCGTAAACATCCGATATTTATCCAACAGCCCCTTTTCCGTGGGTCAATTCTACCCGGACAGTATGGAGTAAGTCGCCCTACATTACCGGCAGGTTATAAAATCACTTCACAAATTGATTCATCAGGCACAACATTTTCCCAACGGGAATCGTGGAACGGTATTGAAACAGCATCTCCAAGTTTTCTAACACTCGACAAATATCTTGAATATCGCCGTGAGAAAGAGCGCCGCCGTATATGGGATTCCTTAACGTCTGCTTATGACCTTAAAAAAGCACTTTCCGGTCGGGATTTGGCAAGCATTCTCAGCCAAACCACAGGAATTTCTCTTCCGTTCCCTCCCAATCCTATTTTCGGGATTTTTGGCAAACCTGAAATAAGCATCAACGTTACGGGAGATGTAAATGTTCGTGCCGGATGGCGGTGGGATTCACAGAATCAAGGCTCAACATCTGCCTTTGGTCAAACACAATCGGGTCCGCTCTTTTCGCAGGATATTAATCTGAATGTCAGCGGGAAAATAGGGGATAAACTCAAGCTGGGTGTGGATTGGAATACAAAACAAACATTTGAACTTAACAATAAATTCAACATTGGTTTTACCGGTAACGACGATGATATTATCAAGCGTGTAGAGCTTGGAAATATTCAATTCCCCGTGCCAAGCACACTTATCGGCGGAGCGCAAGCACTATTTGGAGTTCGTGCTGATTTCCAATTTGGACCTCTTTTCTTGAAAACTGTTGCTTCGCAACGTCGTGGCGAACGTAAATTTGCACAAGTTCGCGGGGGCGGTGCACTCAAACAGCAATTTCAAATCCATGCTTATGATTATGCACGGAATAACTTCTTTCTCGATACGGTATATAAAAGGATTTATACGGAATACTATAAGAATTCCACACCGGTTACACCAAGTGATGCTGTTCAGTACCAGATAAAAGACATAGAAGTTTGGGAATCCGCCAGTGACGTGAAAGAAGCAGCTTCTGCCAGTGAAGCCATTGCATACTCAGATCTTGAACCGATTCAAAAGGGACAGCGTTACCCTGATTCAAAAAAATATGGAACTATCGAAGCAGGAAAAGTAGAGCGCGGTAAATTCCTTCAATTGGATAAAAGTCGTTATGACTATGATAGAGCATTAGGACGGCTTACAATATTTAATTTACGGAGTGAGCGAACCTACGCTTGTTCGTATCGCATAGAAAATATCAATATCTTTTCGCCGGATGACGATTTGATTTATGGAGTACCTGCTGCAAGCCGCGAACACAGTACAAAAGATACTCTTATCCTCAAACTCATCAGTCGCCCGAATCTACAACCTGCTTTCAAAACACTCTGGACTCGCCAGATGAAGAATATCTATTCTATTGGTCAGAGTAATGTTAATACAGCCGATGCACAGATTAAAGTGTGGTATCTGCGTCCAAACAATGATTCTTCGGATATTTTGCCCGGTACTAACGAAAAAGTCGTTACGGTTTTGCGTGTTGATCAGATAAATAACTCGACCGGAGAACAAAAACCTGATGGTTTGTTCGATATTGCTGCATCGCAAACTAATCCGCAAAATCAACAGCAGCAATTAGGTGGTATAAGCGGACAGCAAGCACCGCCTCAGGCATCACAAAGTTCAGCTTTCTTTAATGCAACACGTGGAGAAATTATTTTTCCGAGTGTTGAGCCGTTCAGAAAAGGACTAAGAGATTACTTTTCATTAAAAGGAAACCCACAGATTGCCGAGCAATACGTTTTTGATGCTGTTTATGATACTACAATAGAAGTTGCTCGCTTGCAAACAAGCAGAGACAGGTTTATAATCTCAGGTGCTGCTACCGGAACTGCCTCCGGTGGAGGCAATCGTATTTCGCTTGGGGCGTTTAATTTGGCACCAGGCAGTGTGCGTGTTACGTTAGATGGTGTTGCGCTTCGTGAAAATACAGATTACTATGTAGAATATTATACAGGTCAGGTAACACTCACAAACCCACGGGCAACACTCCCGAATGCAAATTTAGGAATTGAGTATGAGCAGCAGGATTTGTTCAATCTCGCAACTCGAACGATGCTTGGACTTCGAGCGGATATGGATATTCTTAAAAAAAGAAATGTTCAAAGCAGTTTGGGTATGACCTTCATGCTCTATAATCAATCATTGGTTCTCGACCGCGTTCGATTAGGAGATGAACCTGTTGCTAATTCGATGATTGGTTTCGACGGCTCGCTGAATATGGATGCCCCGTGGCTTACAAAAGCATTGGATGCCCTTCCATTCTTGGATACAAAGGATAAATCATATCTGAAATTGAAAGGGGAGATCGCAGCAATGATCCCCACTCCGAATAAAAGAACTTCAGATGTAACGTCAGATAACGGTTCTGCCGTTGCATATTTGGAGGATTTCGAAGGAGCGCAACGGTATATTTCACTTGGTCTTTCACCCTCTCAATGGTCCCATGCTTCGCAGCCGATAGATTCATCTCTATTTGTAAGTGATTCTGCCTTCGGCAAATCCTACTTTAGAGGTAAATCATTTTGGTATCAGTATTTCTTAGGTCGTACCAAAATAGTTGATGTATATCCAAACCGTTCGGTTGTTGCAGGTAACGGTACTATTAATGATCTCAAAATTAGATTTAATCCTTATGAGCGCGGGATATATAATAAGAACCCTGATTTTGTAGATAATAAGAACCCGACATACTTGCAGGATTCTGTAAAATATACCGACTATGTTAATGCTAATAAAGATAAGATTTGGGGCGGGATGATGCGCCTCTTCTCGAATTTCAATACTAATTTCGATAATGAGAATATAGATTATATCGAAATTATGATGAATGTCAGCAAGCGGGATTTTGGAGTAAATGGTGTTGGTGGTACAAAAATGTATATTGACATAGGGCAAATCAGCGAAGATATGATTGCAAATCAAACTCTCAATACTGAGGATGGATTTACAACCGCAAGCCCAATTCCCAATAATATCATTGACCCGGGCGAAGATGTCGGGATCGATACATTAAGTAACCAAGCGGAAAAAAACAGTTACCCATTCCCGCTCAATCTGGAGGATGACCCGGCGCATGATGATTATGATTTCAACTTTCAAAAAGATGTGAATAGTCAGGCAGAATCAGACTTCGAAAAATATAATAACTACGAGGGCAATGCAAGCAAAGCTGAGCTCGGGCAATTCCCCGATAAAGAAATTTTGAATGCCAATAACGGGCAAACTATTGCACTGGACAATAGTTATTTTAGTTATGAGGTGAATCTGGATCCGAATCCAGCTACCAATTCTCAGATTGTTGGTCAGGGTGCTGCCAGTAATTGGCGTTTATATCGAATTCCTGTTCGTCGTCCTATTAGAACTGTAGGAACTCCTTCCTTCTCGAACATTCAATATGTTCGTATCTGGTACAAAGGCGGACCTCTCAATGCAGATATAGCTGATTGGAGATTTACCGGGTCACAATGGCAACGTTCCAATACTTTCCAGCCGGGGGTTTCTCCATTGGACAGTACACTCAGTGTAGCATTTGTAAACGTAGAAGAAAACAGCGGTGCACCTGATTATTATACTGTCCCCCCGGGTGTACAACGTCCACGTCAATTAACTGGGGATGCAAGTTTAGACATTCGTTTAAATGAACAATCCATTGCAGTCAGAGTAAAGAATCTGCGCTATAATGATGAGCGGATGGCAGTTCGTGTTTTGCGCCAAACAGATATTTTCAATTATAAGCAACTCAAATTCTTTATTCACGGTGACGGCTCGATGCCTGATAATTTACCTACCGGAGCAGTTCCGACAGCGTATGCATATCTTCGGTTTGGCATTGACTCAGCGAACTATTACGAATATCGTCGTCCCCTTTTGCGCAATTGGCAAGACTTAGGGATTCCGATGAAAGATTTAACGGCGATTAAACAGCAACGTGATGCAAACCGCCAAAATGAACGCCAGGAATTCCCTGTACCCGGAGATCCTGTTGCTAAATATGTTATCAAAGGGAATCCTACACTTACGAAAGTAATGTTTTTGGGATTCGGTATTGCTAATCCTGCTGAGCGTTTCCCCAATGACTTGACTACAACGATGTGGGTGGATGAACTTAGGCTTATTGATCCCGAAGATAAAACCGATTGGTCAGCTCTCGGGAGCGCAGAGCTAAAGTTAGCCGATGTCGGATCTATTATCGGCACATTCTCAAAATCAAATCCTAACTTTCACCGACTTGAAGAACGGTTTGGAAATCGTATTGCCTCTACTAATTTCACTATCCAAATGCAAGGTGCGTTAGAAAAATTCTTACCTAAAGAATTTAAAGAGACAAAACTTCCTATCAGCTATACACACGCCGAAACGTTCGAGAAACCTGTATATGAAGCCCAAAGCGATATTAATGTAGAGAGTGCGGCAGCTGTCATCTATAATGCACAAATTCAAAATGGTGCAACTCCAGCTCAAGCTCAAAGTGCAGCCGATGCTGTTACAAATCGATCTCAAACACTGGTTGTACAGGATCAGTGGGCGATGACAGGGGTTAAACTCGGAGTTCCCATTAATCATTGGTCTATTCGGGAAACAATAAATCGTGTAACGATGGGGTACGACTATTCTCAAACTTATGAACGGTCGCCGGTAGTTGCCGAACGCTTCAAGTGGCAATGGCATTTTAATATTACCTATGGTCTGAATTTACCTCCAGTATCGGTGGAGCCGCTTACATGGAGCGATAAAGTGCCGATAATCGGCTCGTACAAAGGGTGGAAAGTTAATTTCTTACCATCGAATTTCTCTACAAGTTTGGACATGAGACGAGGACGGACTACGGAGCAATCAAGATTCTTGGAAACCCCAAGTCCCGTAATACGAGAGTTTGCTGCTCAGCGTGCAGCACAATTCTCGTGGAAACTAACAGAAAATGGATTCTTAAGTCCGGTAATTGATTACAATTATTCCACAGGAAGCACTCTTGCACCATTAGAAATGGATGATTTCGGCAGACAGCGCACAGGAAATGAAATTTCTAAATTAATGTTCTTGAATGGAAAACTAATAAATTTGGGCGATGATGGTGTGCATAATCAGAATGTTACCATTAATTTCCGTCCAAAATTCCCCGATCTTTTCGGTTTGAATACGTATTTGGAAAATACCGGTGTTTATAATGTAAAATATGAATGGCGCAATCCTCTTCAGCCGGACACCACGCTCCGCGACGCTGTAAAGTACGGAACGGTTAACAGCACATTATCGTTAAGTTCACGGCTTCAACTGAGGTTGATGAGTGATAAATGGTTCGGGATAAGTTATGGTAAACCTGATACGAATTCTTCGATTCTGAGTTCGATTGGAAAAGTATTCAAAGCGATATTTTTGGATTACGACGAAATCAAACTGACATTCAAGCAAGATAATGCATCGAGAAATCCCGGTATATTCGGCGGTGATGGACTTACTAACCAATGGCGCGGGTTGTTTGGTTTGGGGCAAGATAAAATTTGGGGACCTTCTGCTGCCTATCAACTTGGCTTGGTGGGGAGTCCGCATGGCGGATTTAAAATTCGCGGAAGTTCTGCGTTCCCGTTTTTTGGATTTGATACCGAACAAGGATTGCGACCTCCAAATTCTGTTTTACCTGAAAACTACAGTCAAGGTAATTCATTGGAATTTCGGACAAGCCGTCAATTGTGGGAAGGTGCCAATCTTGATCTTACATGGAAATCACAATTCGCATTCAATAAGAATCAGACTGTTATCACAGATGCAAACGGCAATCAGAGCTTTACAAATGTTACGGCTACCGAAACATTCAGCCGTTCGTATTTGAGTTTGCCAAAATTCCTGTTTTTTGCCCCGCTAAATAATACTGTGGAGCATGTGATTGATCTCTATAATGAGAAACGTCCTGCGATAGATGCTGCAGCAGGAAATGATACTGTAAAACGCAATCAATTGCTTTCCAATGCACTGTCAGAGTCCTTCCACGATGGATTGGAATCGTTTAAATTCTTACCATTGGCAATTAGGAAGATTATGCCAAGTGTAAACTGGTCATTCCGTTGGGACGGTATTGAAAAATGGGGCTTGCTCGGTGGGGTGGCGCGTAGGATTGCTTTGGAACATACGTATGCTTCCACATATTCCGAAGGCGCACGTATTACAGACAATGGTCGATACGTGGATATGCAAACTGTTGAACTTGGATTTCAACCACTTATCGGGCTTACGATGAGTTTTGACGAGACCAAACTAAAAGGAACACTTACCGGTACAGTAAGATATAATACAAAAACCTCATATTCGCTTGCTTCGGCAACCTCTAATATTTCGAGGAATTCATCAAGTGAATTATCTATTCAGGGAACATATTCACGCCGTGGTTTCAAGTTTGCACTCTTAGGAATTGATCTCGAAAACGATTTAGAGTTTGGATTCCTCGGGTCGTATAAGAGAAATCAACGTGCAAATTACGACTTGCTCAATCTGTCAAGTCCGAGCGGGCAAACGATTGACGGAACAACTCAAATTACAATCGAGCCAAGTGCAAGGTATTCAATGAGTAATCGTGTTACAGCACGTCTGTTCTTCCGTTACGAAGGTACAATTAACGAAGGTGCCACAACACCCGGATTTAGTACAACACAAGTTGGTTTGGATATTCGTATTTCTATTTCGGGTGGCAGGTAAATCAAACTATGTTTTGTATTTTTGTAAAGAGAATTGCAATAATAAACCAATAAAAACGGTATTAATTATTCATTCAAGTATCGGTATCCTCTCAAAAACGATGCCGACCGATTCCCTCAGAAAATCATACCTCCATGCTTACTGAATCATTTACGTTAGAGCTACCCGTCATTCAAATTGAACAGGATATTCCGTCGAACCGCCGTCCTGAATGGTTGAAAGTCCGTGCACCCGGTGGTGAGAACTATGCAGGAATCAAACAGATGATGCGGTCAAAATCGCTGCATACCGTTTGTGAAGAAGCCCGTTGCCCAAATATAACCGAGTGTTGGAATGCAGGTACGGCAACGTTTATGATTTTGGGAGACACTTGCACTCGTTCTTGCGGTTTCTGCGCTGTGAAGACAGGTCGTCCATTAGAGATTGATGAGGATGAACCGCGTAAAGTAGCAGAATCCGTGCGTGAAATGAAACTAAAACATGCTGTTATCACCTCAGTAAATAGAGATGAACGGGCTGATGGAGGTTCAATCATTTGGGCGGAAACAATCACCGAAGTACGCCGTTTGAATCCACAAACAAGTATAGAAGTGTTAATACCTGATTTTAAGGGAAAAATGGAACCTCTCCAAAGAATCATAGATGTAAAGCCTGACATCCTCAATCACAATACCGAAACAGTACCGCGTTTATATCGCAAAGTTCGCCCACAGGGGAAATACGTTTGGTCACTTGCCTTGCTAAAAGAAGCGAAAACACAAAATATGCGTACTAAGACAGGGGTAATGCTCGGCTTAGGAGAAACACGAGAAGAAGTGTTGGAAGTAATGAAGGACTTAAATGAAATTGGTGTGAATGTCCTTACACTCGGGCAATATCTACAACCGACTAAGAATCACTTGCCTGTGGATAGATTTGTCCATCCTGCTGAATTTGACGAATACCAGAGAATTGGGCTTGAAATGGGGTTTGATATAGTGGAGTCGGGTCCGCTTGTACGGAGTTCGTATCATGCTGAACGGCACGTGTAAAGTTAAAAGTAATATTAACACAGAAAAGCAGCCGATTTCGGCTGCTTTTCTGTGTTAATATAATCAGATGTAAACCTTCAAGGTTTTAAAAACCTTGAAGGTTTCAACTCGAATTTGAAGTACAAAGAAACCTGTCAAGCATTCCAATACTGCCTATCTAACGACCGATACTGAATCGCCTCACTTATGTGCTGAGAAGCAATATTGGGGCTTTGCTCTAAGTCAGCTATAGTGCGAGCAACTTTCAAAATCCTATCGAAAGCCCGTGCTGAAAGCCCAAGTTTCGTCATTGCAATTTTGACCAACCCTTCACCTGCTTCATCAAGTTTGCAGAATGCTCTGATGTCTTTCGAGGACATATCGGCATTCTTATAAACTGCTGCCGCTCCTGTCCTTCCTGAAAAACGCTCAGCTTGGATTTCCCGTGCTTTTACAACACGTTCCCGAACAGTTAATGAACTCTCGCCAACTCTTGTGGATGATAAATCCTGATACTTCACGGTTGGAACTTCGCAGTGGATATCAATTCTATCGAGTAGCGGACCCGATATTTTAGCCATGTATTTTTGAATGGACGGCGGAGTGCAGGTACATTGCTGATTAGGGTTGCCAAAATGCCCGCATGGACATGGATTCATCGAGCATATCAGCATAAAATTGGCAGGAAACTCCACAGTCATTTTTGTTCGGGAAATGGTGATTCGTTTATCTTCGAGTGGCTGCCGTAGAACTTCAAGAACGTTTCGTGCAAATTCAGGTAATTCATCTAAAAATAGCACACCATGATGAGAAAGCGATATTTCACCTGCTCGGACAATTCCTATTCCACCACCTACAAGTGCAGCGTCAGAAATTGTATGATGAGGGGCGCGAAAAGGACGTGAAGTAACAAGAGCAATGCCCGACGGCAATAGCCCTGCAACTGAATGAATCTTGGTAGTTTCGAGTGCTTCCCCAAGCGTAAGGGGTGGGAGAATAGACGGTAATCGTTTGGCGAGCATAGTCTTGCCACTGCCTGGAGGTCCAATCATAATAATATTATGACCACCTGCTGCCGCAACTTCCATTGCACGTTTTACATTCTCCTGCCCTTTCACATCATTGAGGTCTGTTGCATGGTGACTTTCAATTGCAAATAAGGCTTTTATATCAACCACGTGAGGCGGGATGTCAATCGTACCGATCAATAGGTCAACTGTTTGTGCAAGTGATTCTACAGGAATCGCAGAAATTCCTTCCACAAGCCCAGCTTCTCCAACATTTGCTTTCGGTAATATAATTCGTTTATATCCCTTTTTTTGCGCTGCGAGTGCAATGGGCAATGTACCATGAATCGGACGAAGTGATCCGTCAAGGGCAAGTTCGCCGAGAATGACTGTCTTTTCAAGTTTGGATGCTTCTATGATTCCCATCGCCGAAAGAATTCCTATTGCTATCGGCAAATCAAAGGCACTCCCTTCTTTTCGAATATCAGCAGGAGCAAGATTAACGGTAATTTTTTTATTGGGAAATATGTACCCTGAATTTTTAATTGCTGCGGAAACGCGTTCACGTGATTCACGAACAGCAGAATCGGGTAAACCTACCATGAGAAATACCGGAACGGCATTTTCAAGGTGAGTTTCAATTTCAACTTCAAAGGCATTAATTCCAAAGACAGAAAACGAGGTAAGGCGTGAGTACATAAAATGTCAAATTGGTAGTGCTGAAAAACGCTTAAATTGTATTCTAAAATCAGTATAGACAGCAAATTTAACAAAAAATAGAGCAGTTTTTAGCGACTTTGTTGGAAATTCCTTGCTCACGTTTTCACTATTGGCGAATTTTGCTGTAATTATCCTGTTATTCATTGTGAAAAAATAGAATTATGCGCCAAGTTTTTACTCCGATTTTCCTGCGAATTGTTCTTCTGCTTGCCCCTTTCATTACGATTTCTGCGATTGCCCAAACTCCGATTCAAACGTCAATGATTGACGGACTTCGGAATAAAGATATGCGGTACATAGCAATCACTAACCTTACAATTGTACCTGCCCCGGGCAAAATCATTCAAAACGGTACTGTTATTATCAAAAACGATAGAATTGAAGCTGTAGGAGCAGGCTTAACTATTCCTAAGGGTGCTACTGTTCGTGACGGTAAAGGACTGTGGTTGTATGCCGGATTTATAGAACCCTATACTGATGCAGGAATGGGTGGAGTAAAAAAAGGGGGACAGCCTTTCCCTGCTGCAAGTGATGAAGATGAATTCGATAAACCACTCCCACCTTCTCGAGGTGCTCGATATTGGAATGAAGCAATCAAACCCGAAATGCGAGCAACTGAATCGGTAAATTTAGATGAAAAAACCGTAGATGATTTTCGCAAACTCGGATTTACAGCTGCACAGGCAAATTCTACAGACGGTATCATGCGGGGAATATCTGCTTTGGTTCTTGTAAAAGCAGGGGTCGCAAACGATATTATTATTCGCCCGGAAGTTGCCGAATGGATGTCTTTCCGCAAAGGAAGTTCACGGAATGCATATCCAAGCGCGATGATGGGCAGTATTGCCCTAATCCGCCAGGCATTTATGGATGCTGATTGGTATGGCAAAGCACAGAAGGCTTACTCCTCCAATCCGAATCAAAAAATGCCTGAGACCAACCTCTCTCTTGACGCGCTTTCCAATGTCATTAAAAATGAAACACCGATTATTTTTGAAACAAACAATGAACATACTCTTGAACGTGCAGCTAAAATTGCTAAAGAATTTGATGTGAGTTTTATCTATCTCGGAAGCGGATTGGAATACAGGCAACTTGCTCACATTGCAGATATTAAACCGACAATCATCCTTCCTCTGAATTTCCCTGCGGTTCCTGATGTCTCAATGCCTGAGAGGGCAAATGATGTATCACTCGGCGAACTCAAGCAGTGGGATGCCGCTCCTCGTAACCCCGCTGCGGTAGATTCAGTTAATATACCATTCTGTTTTACATCCAACGGACTGAAAGATAAAAGTGATTTTTGGAAAAACATCCGTAAATCAATAGACTACGGCTTGTCCCCCGAAAAGGCACTTGCTGCCATTACAACAGTTCCTGCACAAATTTGCGGTGCTTCCAAAACTTTAGGAACGATAGAGCCTGGAAAATTCGCTAATCTTGTTCTTGCTGATGGAGATATGTTTGTATCGGGTGCAATACGCTCTGTGTATGTTGCAGGTGATGAATTTATTCTATCCCGCCCTGCTGAGGTTGATGTTCGCGGCACGTGGAGATTCACAGCAGATATTCTTCCTCCGCTTGTATTCAAAGTAAGCGGCAAAGCTGAAAGTCCGAGTGTAGAGGGTACAAGAGATTCTCTGAAATTACAGATGAAGTTCTCTAATTCGGATAAATCATGCTCATTCAGTTTTCCAACCGATTCATTAGGATATGAAGGGGTAGCCCGTTTCTCAGGATTTATGGATTCACTTCAGGCTCGTGGCAAAGGGTGGTTGCCGAACGGAAAGGAAATCTTATGGTCTGCGCGTAGAGACAGTGCTTTTGTACAAAAAATCGATACTCCAAGAAAAAAATCGTTCCGTCCAGCACTTGCGGTACTCTCACCGGATGAACCTTTTGGGTTTGAACAAATACCTCCTCAACAGTCAGTCCTCCTCAAAAATGCAACGATTTGGACAAGTACTCAAGCCGGGGTTATGAAAGAGTCTGATATTTTCATTTCAGGTGGAAAAATAGCTGCAATAGGGAAAGATTTAAGTAATAAAGCGGATGTAACGATTGATGCATCAGGAAAAGATATAACACCGGGTATTATTGATGAACACTCCCATATTGCAATAGAAGGAGGGGTTAACGAGGGTACTCATGCAGTTACTGCCGAGGTACGAATCGGCGATGTGTTATATCCTGATGATATTTCTATTTACCGTCAGCTTGCCGGCGGTGTAACGAGTTCGCACCTTCTGCATGGCTCAGCCAATCCAATCGGTGGACAATTACAACTCATAAAATTACGATGGGGCGCAGATGTAGATGAATTAAAATTTGAGAATTTTAAAGGAACAATCAAATTTGCGCTCGGGGAAAACGTTAAACAGTCTAATTGGGGCGATAGAGCAGTCACGCGCTACCCTCAAACCCGTATGGGTGTAGAGGAAATCATGCGCGACGGTTTCCAAGCGGCACTCGAATATGAAAAGCAGATGAAAGAGGGAGTAAAAGGAAGTTCCATCCCCCCGCGCCGTGATATACAACTTGAGACATTACTCGAGATTATTCGCGGAAAAAGGTTTGTTCACTGCCATTCGTATGTTCAAAGTGAAATTTTAATGCTCATACGTCTTGCAGAAGAATTTGGGTTCAAGGTAAATACCTTTACTCATATTTTGGAAGGGTACAAGGTTGCAAAAGAAATGGCTCTGCACGGTGCAGGCGGCTCTACATTCTCTGATTGGTGGGACTATAAATTTGAAGTATATGATGCAATCCCGCAAAATCCGGCGATTATGCAGGAGCAGGGCATAGTGGTGGCAATTAATTCTGACGACGGGGAAATGGCACGCCGTCTGAACCAAGAAGCAGGAAAATCAGTAAAATATGGTGGAGTTTCTGAAGAAAATGCTTTGAAATTTGTAACGATTAATCCTGCTAAACTCTTGTATGTGGATGACCGCGTAGGGTCGCTTGAAGTTGGAAAAGATGCTGATATAGTTCTATGGAACGGTAATCCCCTTTCGAATTTCTCAAGAGTAGAGCAAACGTATGTGGACGGACGTAAATACTTCGACCGCGTAATAGACGAGCAAATGCGCAAAAGAGATGAGAATTTCCGTGCAATATTAGAACAACGGGCAATTGAAGCGGCTGCAAATGGTGACCCTGTAAAAGTGAAAGCACCGAAAGCTCCTAAAAAAGAATATGGATGTGATGATATGCAGGACGAAATGAAGGGGAATTATTCGGAAGAGTGAGGAGTGTAGCTTGAAGCAATGACCTCCTTACGTAAGAGTGTCATTCTGAATGAGTCTTCGAGTGAAGAATCTCAGTTTGGACAGCTCTAGAGAATTAATCATTTGTATTGCGAAACGAATCAAACTGAACATTTCCTTTAAAAAACATTCATTGAACAGGAATTAATCCTCGAGAATCAATTAGACTGAGATTCTTCGGTCGGGGACTCCCCCTGAATGACAATCTTAAAAATAGATAAAATAGATTGGTTCAATTAGCAAGTAAGAAAAAAAAATAATCAAACAACCCAATGTCCATCAAAAGAATTATCAGCAGTATTTTTTCAATCTTTCTTTCAATATTTATCAGTTCGCCTATGATATCAGAGCCGTATAACGGTGAGTCTTTTTATGATTTTACCATGAAAACGATTGACGGAAAAGAAATTAAGTTTGATCAATATAAAGGTAAAGCCGTTTTGGTAGTTAATGTGGCTTCATTCTGTGGCTATACAAAACAATATACAGGTTTAGAGCAACTTTACGAAAAATATAAAGATAAGGGACTTGTAGTGATCGGCTTCCCGTCTAATGATTATGGTGAACAAGAGCCGGGCTCTGATGCAGAAATTAAAGAATTCTGCGCAACCCATTATAATGTAACCTTCCAAATGTTTGCAAAAATAACTGTGCATGGAGAAGCCAAACATCCGCTCTATAAATTCCTGACAAGCGGTGGGGGAGATGAAAAACTTGCCGGAGAAGTTGCATGGAATTTCGAGAAGTTTTTGATAAGCAGGAACGGAAAAATAATGAGTCGCTACAAACGCAATATCGAGCCAATGTCGGAAGAAATTGTAACGGCAATTGAACGGGAACTTGGGAAATAGAACTTTATAAACATAATAATAAAAATTATACAATGAATACCTACAACGCAACAATAACCATAACACTGCGCAAGGGCATTTTGGATGTTCAGGGTAATACTGTTGAACACGCTCTTCATGCAACGGATTTTCCGATGATTTCTCATCTTCGTATCGGTAAATTTGTAGAATTGACCGTAGAAGCAGAAAGTGAAGCGGCTGCACAAACACTTCTTGAGGGTGCTTGTCTCAAGTTGATTGCAAATCCGATTATGGAAGATTTCACGATTTCCATCCACGAGCCAAAGGCGGAGCAGGTATGAAGTATGGAATAGTAAGATTTCCGGGTTCAAATTGTGACCATGACGCTTTTACTGCTGCTTCCCAAAGCGGTTCTGCTGTGTATTTATGGCATAAAGATACACAAATTCCGAAGGGAATTGATTGTATCATTCTCCCGGGAGGGTTCTCGTATGGTGATTACCTTCGGTGCGGTGCAATCGCCCGTTTCTCTCCAATAATGAAAGAAGTTGTAACCTTTGCCCGTAATGGAGGTTTAGTTATTGGGATTTGCAATGGATTCCAGATTTTGACAGAAGCCGGTCTATTACCCGGGGTACTTCTTCAAAACAGTGGATTAAACTTTGTGTGCCGTGATGTGTTCTTAAGCGTAGCCAATGCATCTACTCCATTTACGTCTTCATATACTCAGAATCAAATAATACGGATTCCTGTAGCTCACGGCGACGGAAATTATTACGCAGATGCCGATACAATTTCTAAACTTGAAACAAATAATCAGGTTGTATTCAGATATTGCAATGCAGACGGGCAGTTGACCGGAGAAGCAAATCCGAATGGTTCGATAAATAACATAGCGGGGATTATTAACAAAGGCGGCAATGTACTTGGCATGATGCCACACCCTGAACGATATGCAGATTCACTGCTTGGGTGCGCAGACGGTAGGGGAGTTTTCCAATCGTTGGAGCTATTCGGCTTATCAAATTCTACCAAAACGGTAGAATCTATATCATATTAAATTTTTGGGAGAGACATTATGTTTGGACTTGGAACGCCGGAACTTCTCATTATTGCTTTGGCAATACTATTGTTTTTCGGTGCAAAAAAAATACCTGACCTTATGAAGGGGCTTGGCTCGGGAATTAAAGAATTTAAAAAAGCTGCATCGAACGAAGACGAAAAAGACGAAAAAAAGAAAGAGGCATAAAAAATGGACAAAGCATATTTCCGTCGTCAGTTTGACTACGACGCATGGGCAAATGCAGTTACCGTATTATCTCTTGAACAAGTGGAGGGTAGCAGTGCTGCCGAACGTCCGCTTAGATTAATGGGGCATATTCTTGCTGCACAACGTATGTGGCTCATGCGTCTTATCGGCGAAGCTGCCCCGAATATTGAATTATTCCCACTTCATTCAGTGGAAGAATGCGGTGAGTTATGTGCCGAATTTATTGATTTTTGGAAAGAATTCTTTAAAGACCTTACACCAAAGGAATTGGCTTCGAGTATCCGGTACAAAAATACAAAAGGTGAAGAATTCACAAGTACAATACAAGATATTCTCACACATATAACACATCATTCTGCGTATCACCGAGGACAAATTGCTACGGCAATCCGCGAGGCAGGACATACGCCGGCTGTAACTGATTTTATTGCATACACCAGACGAAAATGAGTAAAGTAGTTCACCAAAAGTAAATTGGATTTTCTTATCTATTCCTAAATAGTATGTTTGATGTAGGTGGTGGAGAGCTTCTCCTGATATTTGTAGCAGTCCTGCTGCTGTTTGGTCCAAAGAAAATTCCCGAGGTGATGCGATCGGTAGGGAAGGGCTTGCGTCAATTCCGCGATGCACAGGAAGGGCTTAAACAGCAGATGCGCGATCTATCGGCTGATGTTGAAAAACTTACAAATATTGAAGAGGAGCAAATCCGTGTGACTCCTAAGAAGGTTGAGGAGATACCGCAAGCAATTTCACCAAATCAAGTTTCTATGGAGATTGATGGTCAAGTTTCAATGGAAATAGAGAATCAATTTCCGGAACCCGAAGAAAGTCAATTCCCCGATCCTGAAGAAAACAAGTTGACCGAAACATCACATATAATTGTCCCAAAACCTGCTGAATCCTCTGTTGCGAGAAATCAACCGACAGCAAAAAAAGTATTTGATGATACGATTTATGATAACGGGGCTACGTAATTATTCGAATGACAGGAATTATAAGAGAGAATTGTCTTTCTGAACGATAGTGAAGAATCTCCGTTTGCATATCCGTTATACAGGAAGAATATGCAAACGGAGATTCTTTGGTCGAAGACTCCCTCAGAATGACTCCATTTAGTTGTCGGTCATTCAGAGGGAGTCCCCGACTGAAGAATCTCGGTTTAATGGAAACCCGAGAATTAAATCATTTACTTTCTAAACCATATAAGTAATTGAAAAATCCGAGACTGATAAGCAAAAAATACATAATACTCAAAAGTAGTCAAAACTGAGATTCTTCAGTCGAAGACTCCTTCTAAATGACAGATCATTTAAGAGTGGTTTCGTGGTTGTGGTGAACTCAGTAAGCAATAATGTATTAGTTTGAAAAGATTTATTGTTTATAGAAAAGAATCCCTTACCCAATAATAATTTATTCGTTCCCCTATGCTTTCTTATTCGACATTTCGTGAAGCTGCCGAAAGCGGCATTATTACATCAGCCGATACCACCCGCAAAGCCCTATCAGATATTCTGTCAAAAAAACACCTTAATGCATTTCTTACCGTTTGCGAGAATGAGGCATTTGCCCATGCTGATAAATCAGATGAGCATTTCTCATCGAATTCACCACGTCTGCTCGAAGGAATGACCATTGCCTTGAAAGATAATATTTCAACAAAAGGAATTCGTACAACCTGTGCATCAAAAATACTCGAGAATTTTATTCCTGTCTATGATGCAACCATTGTAGAAAGAATGAATGCACATGGAGGAGTCATCGTTGGGAAAACAAATCTTGATGAATTCGCAATGGGTTCTTCCAACGAAAATTCCGCATTTGGTGCGGTGGAGCATCCATTAGGAAATAATCTTGTGCCCGGTGGTTCATCAGGCGGTTCTACGGTTGCAGTTGCTGCAGGTCTTGTTCACGCAGCCCTTGGTTCGGATACAGGCGGTTCTGTCCGTCAGCCTGCTGCACTGTGCGGAGTGGTAGGCTTCAAGCCGACTTATGGTAGAATTTCCCGTTATGGTATGGTCGCCTTTGCTTCATCGTTGGATCAAATTGGGATATTAGCTGCTGATGTACCTACAACTGCACGTTTTTTTGATGCTATCAGTGGAAATGATGAGCATGATTCTACAACAGCACAGCTACCACCTACACAATCATTAGAAAAAATACAAAGACCGTTAGTTGATAAATTTACAGTTGCAGTCCTGCCCGATAGTGAACTTGCAGGGTGTGACCCTGATGTTTTGAAAGTGTATTATTCTCGGCTTGATATTCTCCGTGAAAACGGAGCAACGGTTATTCCTGTGGAAATCCCTGGCAGTAATGCGTGGATACCGACCTATTACATTCTTGCGACAGCCGAGGCATCGTCGAATCTTGCAAGGTTTGACGGTGTACGGTATGGTTTCAGAGCAACAATCAACGAGGATGACGAAGACGCAATGATTGTTCGTAGCCGTACACAAGGTTTCGGTGCGGAAGTAAAGCGTCGGATTATGCTTGGGACGTATGTACTCTCCTCAGGTTATTACGATGCGTATTACCGCAAGGCGCAAAAAGCACGACGGTTGGTTCTGAACGGCTATAATGACATATTTGAAAAAGCAGATGTATTGTTTCTGCCAACTACTCCTACTCCGGCATTCAAGCGCGGAGAAAAAACTGCTGATCCGGTGGCTATGTATCTTTCGGATTACTTCACGGTTTCGGCAAATTTGGCGGGCATTCCTGCAATTTCTATTCCTGCAGGAAAATCCTCAGAAGGACTGCCAATCGGAATGCAACTTCAAGCAAAAAGTTTTGATGATGAACAGCTTTTATATTTTGCCCATCATTTTTTTCAATTATTTAAGTAAACGTATGAATATTGTACCGGAAGATATTATAGAAGGAACGTGGGAGCGATTGTCGGAATTAACAATTGATGAATTGGATCAACTTGTTCTCCGTTTATCGGATGAACAACCCGATTTGTTTGAGTATCTAACATCGAACCCTGAAAACTTCACTGAAAACGATAGCAGTTTTACTCTATTCATGGGTTTATTGGTGTGGCTGACGCTTGGTCAAAGCGGTGGTGAACTTCCTGTTCTTACATGGGAGATACTGGAAGAACAGGAAAATGCAAATTATACCAAGATGGCAGAACTCGCGCAATTGATGATAGATTCGCAAGAAGAAGGACTCAAAAAAATCTCAGAATTCTATACTGATCACCACCAACCGGAACTCTACGGATATATAGCTGCCGTTCTCTCCCCTGACGAAGAGGAAGATATGGAGGATGGTGATGAAGCACTTGCAGTTACAGATGAAAGCCGTCCTTTGATTTTCTTAATGCTCAAGACTGTGTTGGATTGTTTGGATGTGGAGTAGAGTGTTGAATCTATAGAAGTTAATGTTGGAAAATTGTAAAGGCGAGCCATAGTATATGGTTCGCCTTTGCTTTTTAACTCTTCATTGTGAACTTTGTGCAACCTTTGTGAACTTTATGGTTCTCTTTTAACACAAGGGACACAAAGGTTGCACTATGTACACAAAGTATACAATGAAAAGTGTTGAAATCGTGCGTTGAAATCGTGCGGTGGGTCTGGATAGAATAAAACTATATGGTAATTTTATTTATCTGCCAGAATTGTTTTCTCGGCAGAAAAAATAATGTTATTTTTCAACTAATTATACATGGAGTGCTTCATGCAAATCCTCTCTTTTGTTCGCTGTAATTCTGCTTCTTTGCAGAATGCTGTTTCATCTGATATAGTAACACCCGCTAAGTTCACTGGCATATTTTCTTATGTAAATAAGAAGTTAGGAGGGAAGGCTGTATGGCTTGTGCATATTTCCGCTTTTGTGTTTTCTTTTTGTTCTTCTCCTGATGTTAAAGGACAATGTGGTCCAGTAATACCAAATTGTCAATGGGGTAACTGGCAGACCATTACTTCCGTTAATACTACCATGAATGTAACAGTAAATGGTGTTGTCTGTCAAGTAACTTATGGTTATATGTGGAGACAATGTGGTAATACTTCTAATTATCAATCAAAAAATTATTCGTTCCACATAGCTGAACCATGTCAATCATATTTGCATAATTTAATGATTAGTGATCCTACAGCTTGGACAGCAGAAGTTACAAGTATTTTTAGACAAGGAGATATTATATGTGCCAAGGACCTATTTGAGCAGAAGCGGACATCTGCTGACGATTGTTCCGGTCCAAGTGGCTGTTCTTCAACAAGTGGTACAACTGTTGTACAAGGATACTACTCAAGCTGTGCAGAATATATTAATACATACACAGCGGGAGTAGGTGGTGGACCGGCAGTTTGCCCTGGTATGACCTGGGTTGTGGATTGTAATGTCCAATATTGTTGTATTACATCTTATGATATGTGCTATGATAATTCAACAGGCCAGGTACGCACTTGCAATACCTCTACTTCAAATTACACAGTCGGAGCTCCAAGTTGTACGGGATCCGCATCATTTACTCCACCATCCGGTTGCAATATAATTTCTCGTACAGGTTGTGTTGCTATAAGTTGTCAATAATTACAATAAATGTATTACGTTGCCATATTCAATCTACTTTATGGTGTTCATTTACACATGATATTTAACCATGTATTGCGTTCTATAGAATCGGGTGTACAAACCCGATTCTATAGAACTGTTATTACTTATCGAAACACGGCAATAAACAACCGACATGAATTGAATAATACACATTAACATTATTTATCTTTTATGAAAAAAATCAGTACAATTCTTTTTGTGGTCATGATAAGCTCACTATCAGCGCAAACGGAGAATAAAAGGTGCAGTTTGTCCTGCCGGGGGCTTGATCAAAAAAGCTTTTATGAAAAAAAAGCAGATGATATTCTTGAAGATAATACCTTTTTATCATCTCTCGGCGGAGCAGTTGATACCGTTTGGCAATATGTAGAAGACCACCCAGGTAAGAAAGATGTTCTTACAAATCAGTTCTTTGCAGCTTCTGACGGCAGTTTTTATTTTGCAAGTGATCGGTTCGGCGGATTCCTTACAAAAATCAATAGTTCAGGGGCAATCGAATGGACAATTGATAGAAATTTTCAAAACGACAGTTCGAAATATTCTACTCGTTTTCAGGATATTTCAGAACTGCCGAACGGTGATATTCTTGTATATGGAGTTGAAAGTAACGACGTACCTTTTTTTATAGGGGTATTTCCAAATAGATTCATTATATCTCCTGATGGGATTGTCAAGGAAGAAAAAAATACACGCAATCTGTTTATGACTGGAATTTCTAATTATTACTTTTCTCCAATTTTTACTGATAAAAAAATTTATTTTGATATTTCGAGAAGGGACACTATTTCATTCTATATTTTTGATACCTCATTCTCTAAAATACAAAGAAAAACTTCAATTAAGAATGAATATTCGAAAGACCAATTTTCGACAATACGGGGTGCAGTACAATACGACAGTACTTCTTTTATACTTAAAAATTTAGGTCTTTTTATGAATGATACCATAAGGAGTATTATGCTTCTTCGATTTTCTAACGAATATGAATTGTTAAATAGCGTAGTTATTCATACTGGAAATGCTGCAGATGCATCTGTCTATAATGACGGATCGTATATGGTTATATATGGCGATAGTCTTGCTAGAATTCGTACATCAAAGTATGATAACACCGGAAATATTGTGTGGTCAAAACAACCTGTGCTGCTAAGGAATTTTGCTTTCGCTTATTTTGAACTGACGAAATCACAAAAAGAAGGTTTCTATGTAACAGGTGAAATCTATACTAATTATGCTAATGGGACTGTGAATTTTGTATCAGAAGAACGTCTAGGTTTTATCGCAAAAATAGATAATGATGGTGAATGTGAGTGGTATTATACATCTGCCAGAAAGGGATTCAGAAATTTGATTTCAAGTTTTGCTGAGGCATCAAACGGAGATGTTGTGTTTGTTACCAACAGTTTAGGGTTTGTAGCTGATTTGAATACTCCAATGCAAATCACTCGCCTCCGTCCGAAAACTACAGGAGTGACAGAACATCCTTCCATACCTACAGACAACATCTCCATCTACCCGAACCCAACCTCAACAACCGTCACAATTTCAGGTATAGAAGGCGGCAGTTATGTACGCATTATGAACAGCTTGGGGATGGAAGTAACAAACAGGCAAGTGACAAACGGAGCTGCAGCGATTGATGTAACAGGTTTGGTGAGCGGGATTTATTTTGCAAGTATCCGCACTATAACCGGTATAACGGTGAAGCCTTTTATAGTGAGCCACTAATAATATAGTACTTTATAGCTTAATTATAGAAAGACCTTGAAGGTTTTCGAAAACCTTCAAGGTCTTTTTTATTTTCACCCACCAAGTTTCATCAATCTCTCCGCCGCAGCATGAAGCGTTTCCCATTTTTTACAAAAGGTAAAACGCACATACGGTGCAGCATCCTTAGCATGAAGGTATAATGTTTTCGGAGGGATTGCAGCAACCCCAATTTCTTTTATTAACCACTCACAAAATTCATCAGGATTCTTACCGTATTTCTCAATATTCGCCATAATAAAATATGCGCCTTCGGGCTTGGTAGGCTCCAGACCGACCCGGGTAAGGACATCCATCAAATAATCTCGTCGTGATTCATAATCTTCAGAGAGTTCTTTGTAATATTCATCACCAAGCCGTAAACCATCAGCAGATGCATACTGAAACGGAGTGGCAGTCGCAAAAACTGTGAATTGATGAATGCGACGAATAGCAGTTTGCAATTCAGCAGCACCAATCGTCCAGCCTACTTTCCATCCTGTAAACGAAAAGGTTTTCCCCGCACTCGAGATAGTCAATGTTCTGTTTTCCATTCCCGGGATTGCTGCAATACGCCTATGCTGTGCTTCACTAAAAATGATATGTTCATACACTTCATCGGTTATTGCAAGAACATCATATTCCTGGCATAATTCTGCTATCATAATCAGTTCTTGATGAGTAAAGACTGTTCCTGCTGGATTGTGAGGAGTATTGATAATAATTGCTTTTGTTTTGGGTGTAAACGCTGTACTTAGTTCAATAGGGTTGAAACGAAAATCAGGTGCATGAAGAGTGACGGCAACCGGAATCCCACCTGCAAGTTGCGCATGCCGGCCCAGTGGCTTGCCACCCGCGCCGATGGCCTTGGCGAACGGCACTTCCCAGCCGAAGGAGGGATAAAACCGTTTGCTGTGTTCTGCAATTGCACGCCGAAGCTCGGGTTCGCCCTGGCTTTGTGCATATTGATTCTTACCAGAGTGAATTGCTTCTTGTGCGGAGCGTTTGAGTGAGTCGGGTCCGTCAAAATCAGGGAAACCCTGCCCGAGGTTTACTGCTCCATGTTGCCGGGCAAGGGCACTTATTTCACTGAAAATAGAATTTTCGAAGCCACTTATGCGGCTTGCCATAAAGTTTTTGTTCATAGTGTTATTCTGCTAAAATCATATAATTGTCATGGTCTTCCCAATCATTATTTATGAATAAATATTTTGGAGAGAAACCGAATTTTTGAAATCCACATTTTTCGAGGACACGTTTAGAGCGGATATTTCGCGGCATAACATTAGCTTCAAGGCGGTGCAAGAGAAGTTCAGAAAATGCATAGTGAACGATGGCTTTAATGGCAGAAGTCATTATTCCTTGCCCTGCAAATTCACTATCAATACTATACCCGAATCTTCCGTTTTGAAACACACCCCGCTCAGGTTCATAAATATATTTTGATTTAGATGAACCAACGGTTTTTTGTAAACTTTGCCAATAAAATTTCTATCTTTTTTTAAAATTTTACTTCTTCATTTTCATTGTTCTAGTGAATTATAGATAATTTTAATAATTTGTATCCTTATGATAGCTGAAATTGCGGGTGTAATAATCTGATACTTGCTGAAGATGAGTACTATCCAGCAGACTGAGTGTGTATTTGGAAAATAACGGATGATTGTTCATATCTTTTGTTGAAATATAGATAAATGCTACAAAAATACAGAAACTATTGTTTTATAAAAACGTGTTGAATCTTCATCATACAAAGAATTGTACAGTATCAGCACAATAGGTGCGACTATTTATAGATGGGGGGGCATCATAAATTTAAATAAGCACAAGTAGGAGTGATTTATTTGATAAAGAGTAGTTGTAGGTATCTCAGGTCGGTATCTACGGAGCTTTCACAACGTAAATTGAATTGTTCTCTACAAACAGATCGCCGCTTAACAGGGCTTTGGAACTGACATTTTTATGCACAACATTAAGTCTAAGTTCAAAATAAGTATATTGTAATGTATTGTTATTATAGAATAGATGCACTGCTTAAATAAAAAAATAAAAAAAGTTTGTAGCGTTTTGCCATTCGATTGCATCTAATCCTTTGAAAGTCAGATAATTCTTTATTCAATCAAATTTAATTCAATATTATGTCCGACGAATCGCAGTACATTGAAAAAGCCAAACAAGGGAACCATGCTGCTTTTCGGCGTTTATACGATGCCCACATAACTCCGCTGTATAGATTCATGCGACAGTTTGAGGGCAATAGCGACCAAGTAGAGGAATGGGTTCAACGGGCATTCATTAAAGCGTACATCAATATCGGTCAGTTCGAAAAGTCTGCTAAATTCTCAACATGGCTATTCAGGCTTGCACTCAACGAAATGAAAATGGACAGACGGACTATGGCAATAATCCCTCTCGAAACTGTATATGATGAAGATTATTCGTCTGTGAATACTAATGAAGAATTTGAATGGAATGATCTGATGAAAGCATGGCTTGCCGAGCTTTCCGAAACGAAACGTATGGTTTTTCTGTTATATGAAGTAGAAGGTTACTCTCATGCAGAAATAGCAAGGATGTTAGGTCTGGGAGAAAGTACATCTCGAACGATTCTCGCTCGAACAAAACAGTTCTTGCAAACGCAATGGCAAAAATCACGTGAAATATAATGTAATTGAACAATTACTTTAACAACTATTCAAAAAAGTAGAACTATGAAACCTGATGAATTTTACAGAAATTCCGACTTGCCTACACCAAAGGCTCAAGAGCGGATGTGGAATACAATTGAAAACGAAATCTCGGAAAAGCAAAACGGCAAATCTATATTCTTTCTACATAAAAGAAGTTTTATCTACGGTGCTGCTGCTTCTATTATCCTGATGCTTGCTACGTATGGTATGTATTCAGGCATAGAGCGTTCACTTGCCAATTCCCGACCCGATGATATTAAATTTGATGTTGCTTATCGCTCTGCAATTAAAGAGCTTGAAAAAGTTGTACCTGCAGTTGAAAAAACTGTAGTCAATACTCAGAATGCTGATATACTCGAGACTCGAAAAGAGCAAATAGCTATGTTGGATACAGAAATATCTGTTCTCCAACGGGACTCAAAACGCGGTGATTTGTCGGGTCTGAAACAAGCAAAACTTCGTCAGCTCTATCGGCAAAAACTCTCAATTCTTCAAGAAATGATTGAAAATGGAGAGATACCTTTATGAAACAAATTATAAGAGAGTATTTGCCAAAATATGTATTCTCCATACTGATGGTGTGTGTGTGCAATTCAGCTGCATTCGCTGAGAAATCAAAGGAAATCAATAAACATATTGCAGTTAATTCGTCGCAGAAAATTGAGATTTCTAATTTCCCAAGTGCTAAAATCACAGTAAAGGCATGGGATAAACAGGAGATATATATCGCAGTAAAAGTGAAGATTTCCGCTTCAGACGAGGAATATGAAACACAGTTTATTGATTCGATAAAGATACAGGAAAATATAACTGCATCATTAGTTATCGTATCACTTAAAGATAATGCTCCTGAAGAAAACGACAACCAATTCAATTTTTTCGGTTTGAAATTCGGTTCTTATTTCAAGAAGGATTTTACAGTTGAAATATTTGTTCCGGCTTTAAATGCCCTTATGACAAATGCAAGATACTCTTCACTTTTGATAGATGGAATTCGCGGAGAATTACGTGCCTCCGGTAAGAGTAATACACTTACAGTAAGTGATTGCTTCCAATTAAAAGAGATAACAAATGACTATGGAGCGATAAAAATAAACGGATGCAAAGGCAATAAGGTTAACCTTTCTACTCGAAACGGCTCGCTTGCCATTAACGATTTTGATGGTGCGGTAGAGATAAATGCCCCATATAGTTCCATAAAAATAATAAATTTACGGTTAGGTGCTTTTGTTAAATCTAAAAGTGCAACAATTGAGATTTCAGATGTAGGAGGGGATGTTACCGTTGAATCGAATTACTCCTCCATATCGATTACTGAGGTAAAAGGTCGTATGTGGGTTTCTTCCAAAAGTGGTGTTGTTTCAATCAAGAAATGTGGTTCTGCAACGGTAAATGCAGATTACTCTACGATAGATCTTAAGGAAATGCACGGAGATTCGATTTCAATCAGTGCATATACAAAATCAGGTATAGTGCGCATTGATGAAGCAATCGGGAAAGTAGATATAGATGCACCGCAATCCAAAATTGCTCTGCGAAAAGTATCGGGGGAAATAGCAATTACAACACAAAGCGGTAAAATAAGTATAACTGAAGTGAATGGAAAAGCAAATATAAAAGCAGATTATTCAACTATTATATCGCGTTCAACTGAGGTACATTCACTCTGGCTGAACGGCAAGGGCAATTCCATAGAAATCAATTGCTCCCGCTTACCAAAGAATACTGTTATTTTGAATGAGCAAGGCACAACAAGTGTGAATATTCCAACAGGATTTTCGGGACTACTCAATCTGGAAGCACAGGAAAACAGAATTGAAACCAACCTGCAGTTACCTGCAAGTGCTAAGGGAGCAACTGTCTTTCGAGGTGAAATAGGCACAGGTAATGAAACAATTACTATAAAATCCGGTAAGGTTCGGCTATATCAAATATGAAATTTCAATTTTATTCTTATCTCTAAAGAGGAGCTTTTACAATGATAAAAAAATATTCCATTTGGCTTATTGCGCTATGGATAGTACTTGCGGGTTCACCCGTGAAGTCGGTTGCTATGATGACTGATGACGATGATGATTGGACAGATTTAAAAGAGGATTTTTTGCCGGATATCAGTTTCAAATTTCGTCAGGAACGTCCTGTGATTGAACCAACATATCTGATTTCGATGGTAAAACACCGTGAATTAAACTCAACTTCTTTTGCAAATTTAGGCGGATTTGATTTGCGTCTCGGGTATGCCAAAAAGGAAGAGAATAAATATAGTAAGAGTTTGATAGATTATAAAATGACCTGTCTTTTTGTGGGGTATAACTCGAAAGATTTTGCTACATCTAAGCCTGAAACCGGAAATATAGAATCAAGTATATTACGTTTTGGATTCGGAGATAAAGAAGGATTGGGGTACGAAGTAGATAACGATGTCAGTATTGTGCCATATCATGCAACGTCAGCACTTTGGACAAGACTATCAGTGAATACGCTGCCGGCTGATACTCTTGATGCAGCTACTGTTAATTTATTCAATGATACCTTCCGTTTTGGGAAACAAGCAGAAGCCGGAATTTTAATTCAATTCACAAAAAACTCCGGTATAACACTCGGATATGAGTATTCGGTAATATTTCCGAGACATTTATTTTGGTATTGGGCGGGCAGTGAAGTAATTGATGGGATAGTGCAGGGTGCTACTGATAATTTTGTTCGTGCAATTTCTAAATCTTCTCCAAATGCTGCTCCAATCGTTGCTTTTATTCTAAAAAACGGAATTTCATACGGGATGTACGAATTACGGAAAAAGAATATGAATTGGCCCTTCAATACTGCTCCTGCAATGACCTATAATGCTTTTAAAATTGGTGTGAATATGGCATTCTAATTCTTAGAGTGATTAACATTCTCCAAGTCCGATATGGTAAAACCATATCGGACTTTTTTATTAGCGTATGGTATGTCTTGTGATTTTTTTAAAAGAAATAAGTTTAGTATAGATATACGATTGCACTGTCAGCCGGGAATATGGTTTAATTTTCTTAAATTCAATGTGGATACAGAGATTAAAGCAGGTGTTGTCGTTCAAAATTTCAAAGTAAAAACAGTATCAAAAATTGTCGCACATATCATCATATTACTAAAATTTTAAATAGGTTTGTGAATTTATTTGTTTGATTATAGACACATTAGTAGAACAGAAATCACTACGCATATTCTTTTGCTATTAAATATTAAACAAATTTCAAACTCAGTACATCATTTCCAATAGGGGAATAGAATTACAAGCATATTACCGTAAGGATGGATGAATTTACATTCAGTGCTTATTCACTACCAATGACGTATTTATGAAAAATTACACCCCTTGTGTGCGTGATTCTTGTAAGCTATTGAAACTAAAATAATTAATGTCGTATTTCTGATTTTAAACCGGAGGAAAGAGAAAAATAAAAATAAGTGCTTGTATGTAAGGTTTGTTGCCTGTTCTAACTCTTAGACTTACGGGGTAAACCGTTTAATAATGATGTTGATAAGTCAAAACTACTCTGTGTAAAACAGGATGAGTGAAGATTGTAAAAAATATCATTTGATAACTAATAAGATAAATTCAGGTAAAAAACAGTTGAAGGAAGCCATCCGAAAAATGACAATACAGAAAAAGGGGGGATATCCCTGTAGCACTAAAGATTATCAGTCGGTTGTTCTGTTTATATGTGCTTTTTTTCTTCTAACGAATAGTTTGAAAGCAGATGGACGGACTGTAGGATTAATTCAATATAATCAACAAGGTCAGCAGGAGGGTTATGTTCTTTTTGCACCCGAACGTAATACAACTACATATTTAATAGATAAATGCGGTTATTCGGCACATTCATGGAATAGCAGATACATTCCGGGATTTACGGTTTCACTCCTGAATGACGGTTCGATTTTGAGGAGCGGTGTTGCTGACAGTGCGGTTTTAAATGCTCCGGGTGGCTGAGGGATTATTGAAAAAATTAGCTGGGACGATGTTGTTGAGTGGACATATACTATTTCTGACAGTTTGATTCGGCAACATCACGAAATTATACCAATGCCCAATGGTAATGTTCTTGCTCTCGTTTGGGAACAAAAAACAAAAGAGGAAGCTCTTGAATTAGGACGTGATCCTGAAAAACTTGGCAATGTGTTGTGGAGCGAAAAGATTGTTGAAATCAAACCGAACGGGATGAGTGGAGGTACGGT
>JACPWH010000167.1 GCA_016197185.1 Ignavibacteriota bacterium | reverse complement strand
GTGGTAGGCCACAGCGAAATCGTGGGCAAGCCGCTTAGCCTTTTATTATTGGAGAAATTCGCCACGGTTACGGTCTGCCATATAGGAACCTCTAAAGCCGGAAAATTAGAAGAGCATGTCAAAAGCGCAGAAATTTTAATTGTGGCAGTAGGCAAGGCAAATTTAATTAAAGGCGAATGGGTTAAAGAAGGCGCAATAGTTATTGACGTAGGCATAAATAGAGTGGCAGATAAGATAGCCGGGGATGTGGAGTTTGAAACTGCTGAAAAGCGAGCCTCTTATATTACTCCTGTTCCCGGCGGCGTAGGTCCGCTGACCGTAGCTATGCTTATGCGCAACCTCGTTGAAGCAACCAAGCTGCAGGAGCTTAATTAATAGGGTTTCACAAAATTCGCTCTTTTAAAGATTCGGAATGAAAGATTTGACGAATCGGATTTTGTCCTTATGTCCGGTTTTGACGGCAGCCAAAGCGATAACCAAGACTGTGATATGAGCTATGGTGCAAAGGTTACGAGTAGCGTTGAATCCTCTAGTAGAAGGTCGTTGCATCAATATGCTTAAGAGTCGGGAAATATTCTCTCGGTTGAGCTGCGAAGATTATACAGTTTTTTGAAAGCCTGAGACCCGTAATCGATATTTTGCCTTATAGATGTATCGACGTCTATTCGTAGATTAGTAGTGCAACCATATCGGTTACTGAAGAACTTTGGATGGTTCCAAGGGCAAAACCATCCGACCTTACGGGCGAACTTCTTGGATTCTTTGATAGGACAAACGAATTTGTGTCTCATGCGGTTTTGTTCTTTGTCATAAAATTTGCCTCTGGAGATCATATCAAAGCCGGCAACACAGACAGGGATGCCGAAGCGTGATAGCTTTATATCGGGGTTTTTGGAACGCCTTGGATTTTTAGCTATAACGGGTTTTGCCTTTAGCTCTTTTACTACGAACTCGATGATATTATATGAATCAAAGGCTGAATCTCCCAACACGTCTTCGATAGGAAGCGCAAATACCTTTTTGACATGCTTCAATAACGGTATGACGAGATGCTGTTCGTATACATTGGCAGGTACTGTAATCTCAGCAACGGGTAATTCTGTAACAGCGTCGTTTAAGATAAAGTTACGGTATCCCCAGAAAAATTGAACCTTTCTTTTATCGGGGAATATCGCGTATGCGCTTAATCGAGCGTCAAGATCGCCTTTAGGGATTCTGGTTTTGTTGAATCTATTGGCCGCGGATGTTTTGAGATTATTCTCTTTGACATTAGCTTTGATAGGGCAGGAATCACAAGAGATATAGCGGCCTTTGATCTGACCTAAAGCGATGAGTTCTTTTATGAGATTATCCCCGGCAGTTGCAAAAATTTGGTTGGGTGTATCTTTTAAGAACGATGAAAATCTCTCCGTGGAAGGAAAAGAGGCAAACCCGCATATTTGGGCGATTTGAGGATAATTTTTGATCTCAGAGACAAGTTCTGACAGGGTCGGTATAGAACGAAGATTTTTATATATGAGTGCGTTTAGAAGAGCGTATTTTGGATGCGGCGGCCTCCGTTTAATATGAGGGCGCTCATAAGAAAGCTTCAGCAAAGAAAAAAGCAGCTCAAACTTTTGAATATAGCTTTTTGATAGTTCTTTGACCAATAAGAGATTAGGTTGATACATATTCACCCCCCATTGAATTTTGTGAAAGGCGCCATTATTAAACAGTTTTATCATACTAAATTCAATGGTGGAGGTGGATTTTTAAAGACGAGAGAATACTTAAAAACAAGAGGTCTTCACAAAATTAAAATTTGACCTCCTGCTTATAAAAAAGTGCTGTTTTTACCGTTTTTTGAAAGAACCAGAGAAACTCTCCGACGGGAAAATGGCAGGAGGGCAAAAAGAAAAGGAGATTTTGAATTCTCCGACGAGAAAATAATTTTGTGAAAGGCACTAAGTTAAGGAAGGAGGGGAAATGGAATCAAGAGAATTGAAAGAAAAAGCAATAAAATTGGGAATAAAACCCAAAATAGGGATGAAAAAAGAGGTTTTAATCCGCTCAATTCAGACTGCCGAAGGTAATTTCCCTTGCTTTGGCACAGCCAAAGATTATTGTGACAAAATGAGTTGCTATTGGAGAGGCGATTGCCTATCTAAATAAGAGATTGCCGTGCCTT
>JACPWH010000166.1 GCA_016197185.1 Ignavibacteriota bacterium | reverse complement strand
GGCCGACAAATTAGATCGGGGTCTGTTCATGCAGAAGGAGGCCGTCGCGATCCACGTACAGGAATCAGGGAGCGCCGTTTTTTACTCGAAGGCGCAACTTCTGATATGATTGTTCCTGCAGCGCAAGAATGTCTTGCGCAACGTGGGCTTACACCTGAAGATATCGATTGCGTGATTGTTTGCACTGTTACACCTGATAATATGTTTCCTTCTACTGCTGCAACAGTTCAACGTAAGATGGGCTTAACAAACGCATGGGGATTTGATCTTTCCGCTGCTTGTTCAGGATTTTTGTATGGGCTGACCACCGGTGCTGCTTTAATAGAATCAAAGAGTGTTCGACGTGTCTTAGTTTGTGGTTCTGATAAAATGAGCTCCATTATCAATCCAGATGACCGTTCTACGTACATTTTGTTCGGAGATGGTGCAGGGGTTGTATTATTGGAGCATTCAGAAGATAAAAGTATTGGAATCAAAGACAGCATTCTGAAAATGGACGGTAGAGGTGGAGATTATCTGTACATGACTGCAGGAGGAAGTGCCAAACCACCTACGCACGAAACAGTAGCGAATAAAGAACACTACGCAGTTCAAGATGGCCAGACAGTGTTTAAATCTGCTGTAGTCGGCATGGCGGATGTTTCCGAAGAAATTATGAAAAAGAATAATTTAACTGCAGATGATATTGCATGGCTCGTCCCCCATCAAGCAAACTTACGAATCATTGATGCAACAGCACGCCGTATGGGACTCAGCCCTGATAAGGTAATGATTAACATTGATAGATACGGCAATACTACAGCAGGAACTATACCGATTTGCCTGTCTGAACTTTGGCATCAAGGTAAATTGAAATACGGAGACGGTGTGATTTTGGCAAGTTTTGGTGCCGGTTATACGTGGGGCAGTATTTATCTTCGTTGGGGAATGAAATAGTTTTTCTGAAGAAATTCCCTTAGCCCCCTTTATCAATGAGGGTTGTGATTTATGGCTCAATTCAGAAAAAAGTAGTATATAAGCCCTAATTCCCCTCTTCGAGAGGCTCAGGAGTGTATGGTCAAGCAGGTAATAAATATTTTAGTTAACATATAAAAATAAAATTGAACCCTACGTCATCCCCTTGTTAAAGGGGACAGAGGGGATTAAAGGTTGATTACTGATGAATGCACTTCTTTTTGCAGGGCAAGGTTCGCAATATGTAGGAATGATAAAAGGGCTGGCGGATGAGTTTCCCCAAGCAAAAGCACGTATGGAGCAAGCAGATTCTATCTTAGGATTTTCATTAAGCTCAATTTGTTATGATGGTCCTGTTGAAATACTAAAAGAAACACGCTATACCCAGCCGGCATTATTTGTTCATGAAGCAATTCTCGTGGATTTGTTACGGGATAAATTGGAATTTTCTGCCGTTGCCGGTCATTCGCTCGGTGAATATTCCGCCCTCTATGCAGCAGGTGTACTCGGATTTGACGATACACTCAAACTTGTAGCATTACGCGGCGAATTGATGTTTCGTGCAGGTGAAGACAAACCGGGAACAATGATCGCTGTAATAGGCTTGGCTGATGAAGTTGTAAACAACATTTGTGAAAAGTTAAACGGAAACGGCGGAGTGATTGTAGCGGCAAATTACAATTCACCCGGTCAGGTGGTAGTATCAGGTTCAGCGGATTTCCTACGGCAGCACATTGCTACATTTAAAGAAGCGGGAGCAAGAATGGTTACGGAGCTTCCTGTGAGCGGCGCATTCCATTCGCCCTTATTAATTTCAGCGAAAGAACGCCTCGCTGAGGCAATTCATTCCACGAGGTTTAATGACAGTTCGGTAGATGTCTATTGCAATGTATCTGCAAAACCAGAAAAAAATGCTGATGAATTACGAAACTCTTTAATCGAACAACTCGTATCACCGGTTCGGTGGACGGAAACAATGAAGAATATGCAATCTGCAAGTATAACGAATTTTATTGAAATCGGTCCAGGGAAAGTACTGCAAGGGTTAGTAAAGAGAACACTTTCGGGAGCAACATTTTCAGGATTTGATATTGCGTCTGACGTGCAGAAGATATTATAATTTAAAATAGTAATCAGAGTAATTTAGAGCTAAGAATGGAAAAACGTTTTGCAGGAAAAGTAGCTATTGTTACAGGCGGCTCTCGAGGAATCGGTGAAGCAATTGTCCGCCGTCTTGCTGCCGAAGGAGCGAGAGTATATGCTACTTTCAATAGTAATGAAGAAAAAGCAAAGGCAATTCAGGATGAATTGTGCAGTACAGGTTTAAGTGTCCGGTTTCTTCGTGCGGAAGTTTCATCCGAGCAATCAGTGAAAGAACTTGTTGACGAAGTAATTAAAGAAGTCGGTCGAATTGATGTACTTGTCAATAATGCAGGCATTACCCGCGATACATTGCTGATGCGAATGAGTGAAAAAGACTGGGACGATGTGATAGATACAAACCTGAAAGGTGCTTTTCTTTGTTGCAAGGCAGTATGCCGTACAATGATGTCTCAACGAAAAGGAAAGATTATCAATATCGGTTCAATCGTAGGAATCAACGGTAATCCCGGACAGGTAAATTACTGTTCATCGAAGGCAGGAATTATCGGACTTACAAAATCTCTGGCAAAAGAACTCGCATCTCGAAATATTTTAGTAAATTGCATTGCTCCGGGCTATGTAGCGACCGATATGACAGAAAAATTGACAGAAGAACAGCGTAGTGCATTCGCTACAATGATACCGTTGAAACGTGCTGCGCAAACAGAAGAAATAGCCTCGGTTGTTGCATTTTTTATGTCGGATGATGCAAATTATATTACCGGACAAGTGCTTAGCGTAGATGGTGGATTGGCAATGTAAATCATTGCAAACAAAGGAATTGAAAGATAGCATTATTTTATGTATAGTTATTAATATGGCAAGCAATTGAGCCCTTCGACGGGCTCAGGGTGACTTGAATCTATCTTTTGTCATGTCGGTTGTTACAACCGACATTCCTAGTATAGACTAAGTAGGAAGATGTCGGTTGTAACAACCGACATGACTTTAGTAACAGTAAGTGTATTTTTCAATACGAATTTCATTTTCATATTTTTATTTAATTTTAGGAGAAACGCCATGTCGGCTGTAGCAGAAAAAGTAACGGAAATCATCGTTAACAAATTAGGAGTTGAAGAAGCACAAGTAAATTCTGCAGCTTCATTTACAAATGACTTAGGTGCAGACTCGCTCGACACGGTTGAGCTAATCATGGAGTTTGAGCGTTCATTCAATCTTACAATCGAAGATTCCGATGCTGAAAAAATCCAAACTGTTGGCGATGCAATTTCTTATTTGGAATCAAAAGTTCCTGCGTAATCTTTGCATTCTTTTTGCTTTATTGAAGCATAAGCGGCAAGGTTTCTATGAGGTTTTCAGGAGGGAGTGCTGCTTTTACTATGGCTTGCGTTCCCTTCTTTCCATATCTGCAAAGATTTCACAAAACAATGTCTTTGATACAATCACATAACTAAACTATGCCGCGCTATAATTTTCCAAAAATTGTTGTTACCGGTGTCGGGGCAGTAACGCCGATTGGCAATACTGTACATGAATTCTGGAATGGAATGATGTCAGGTAAGTCCGGCGGTGGACCTATCACCCGCTTTGACCCCACGGAATTTGATACAAAATTCGCCTGCGAAGTAAAAAGCTACGACCCACTTATTTACATGAACCGTAAGGAAATCCAACGTATGGATTTATTTACGCAATTTGCTATTTCCTCTGCTGTAATGGCAGTAGAAGATTCGGGAATTGATTTTGAAAAAGCCGATAGAAACCGAGTAGGGGTTATCATAGGATCAGGCATCGGAGGAATGTGGACTTACCACCATCAACAAACAAATCTTTATGAACGCAATGGCAAGCCCGATAGGATTTCGCCATTCTTCGTACCGATGCTTATTTCGGACATTGCAGCAGGACACGTAGCCATACGTTGGGGATTGAAAGGTCCTAACTATGCTACAGTATCCGCATGTGCCACTTCTTCTCATTCGATTGCTGATGCCTTGATGTTACTCCAACGTGGCAATGCCGATGTTATGGTAGTAGGAGGAACAGAAGCGGTGATATGCCCGATGGGAATCGGCGGGTTCAATGCAATGAAAGCACTTTCAACCCGCAATGATTCACCCGAAACTGCAAGCCGTCCTTTTGATGCAGGACGTGACGGTTTCGTAATGGGTGAAGGAAGCGGAATGCTCATTCTTGAAACTCTCGAACACGCAATGAATCGCGGAGCGAAAATCTATGCAGAAGTAAGCGGAATGGGTCTGACTGACGATGCATTCCATATTACACAACCTGCCCCCGGCGGTGAAGGTGCTGTGCGTTCAATGCAACTTTGTATAGAAGATGCAGGACTGACTCCTGCCGACATTGATTATATCAATGCACACGGAACCTCTACTCAGTTCAATGATAAAAATGAATCGGAAGCAATTAGAACAGTATTTGGCGATCGTGCAAATGAGATTGCTGTAAGTTCAACTAAATCAATGACCGGACATTTACTTGGTGCAGCCGGAGCGATTGAAGCAATTGCAACAGCACTTGCAATCAAAGAATCAATGCTTCCTCCTACAATAAATTACGAAACACCCGACACTGCTTGTGATTTATTCTATGTTCCTAATAAGCCCGTTGCACGTAAGATTCGTGCAGCAATAAGCAATACGTTTGGATTTGGCGGACATAATGCTTCGCTCTGTTTCAAGGCATTTGAAGAATAACCTGAAAGCAACAGTATGAATGGGGCTAATTCCCATATATCCGAAATAGCAGTGCCATTACAGGTCAGGCAGGTATGTCTGACCTTTTTATTATTAGATACAACTAAAAGGTAACTACATTAAAGAATAAACGCTTACCCTGTCATTCTGAACTTGATTCAGCATCTCCGCACTAATAAGGAAACGAGTACGACTCTGAGCAGCACCGGAGATTCTGAATCAAGTTCAGAATGACAAACTCTGTATTTTTAAGTATTATAGCACTATCTTTATTCAATTTCTTATTCATTTTTCCACTCATTACTGAAATAATTAAACAAGTTTCCTGTGAAAGATATTCTTCAGCAAATTTACAGCAATTTTTTACGACTTACTCATTTACAGAAATCTGACAAGGAACTTATGTTTCCTCGAGTCGGTTTTTTGGATGACAGACGCAAATCAGCTCTCGAAAAAACATTGGGTGTTAAAATATCAAACATTGCATATTTTGAGCAAGCACTCACCCATCGTTCATATTTACAAGTAGTTAGCATACCTAATCTTATATCGAACGAGCGATTGGAATTTTTGGGTGACTCAATTTTAGGTGCAGTCGTAGCTGAGTATTTATTCTATAATTACACCCAAGATCAAGAAGGTGAACTCACAAAAATGCGTTCATGGCTTGTGAACCGCAAGTCACTTGCACTCTGTGCACGGCATCTGAAATTACAAGATTACCTGATGGTAAGCTTTAGTGCAGGACAATCGCTTCAAAAAGGCAATGAAACCATGCTTGCCGATGCAATTGAGTCCATTATTGCGGCAATGTATCTTGATTCAGGTATTGAAAATGTTGAAAAGTTTATTATTCAGTCATTGCTTCCCATTATGATGAACGAGCAATTGATGCAAGACACAAATTTCAAGAGTATCCTTCTTGAGCTTGTTCAATCGGAAGGTAAAGAAGCACCAAAATATATCGTTACTAAGGAATCAGGACCGGATCACGACAAAGAATTTGTTGTTGCCGTTCAAGTTGGCGGTGAAATACTTGGATCTGGTGCCGGCAAGAATAAGAAACAAGCCGAACAGTTGGCAGCTAAAGATGCACTTGACAAAAGAATTGTGGCTGTGACTGAATGAGGTTTTTACAATCTCATACTTCTTAGAATTTAATCAAATTATTGAACTTTAGAT